>JACCSL010000231.1 GCA_013812995.1 Ardenticatenales bacterium
CCCGCCCCTACACCCGCCCCTGCCGCCAGGGTTGTGTACAGAGGTGGCTCGACGCCCCACGCCGCGAGGCGCGGATCGTCAAGGACGGTCGATGTTTTTCCGTGAAGGGCAATGCGCCCCCGGTGCAGTACGAGGGTTGTCGAGGCAAAAGGCGCAGCCTGCGCGAGGTCATGCGTTGCCAGGACGATGGTGCTGCCCTGTCCAGCCAGTGCCTGCAACAGCGCGAAGAGATCGGTGCTGCCCTGCGGATCAAGCTGCGCGGTGGGCTCGTCCAGAACGAGCAGGCGCGGGCGTAGTACGAGAATGGAGGCAATCGCCACGCGCTGCATCTGTCCGCCAGAGAGAGCGTAGGGAGAGCGCTCCGCCAGCTCTGAGATTTCCAACTGCTGCAATATTGCCCGCACGCGCTCTCCCATCTCCGCGCGGGACACCCCCAGATTTTCCAGGCCGAAGGCAACCTCCTCAAAGACGGTTAGACGCGCGCCCGAGAGCTGGTTGAACGGGTTCTGGAGAACCAACCCCACCTGTTGGACCCACTCGCCCAGCGGCGTGGCGCGCATGGATAGCTCCCCCAGCGTGACATCCCCCGTAATTTCTCCATTGAAGAAGTGCGGCGCAAAGCCACCGAGCGCATAGCAGAGCGTCGATTTGCCACTGCCATTCGCCCCCGCCAGCAGAAGCAGGTCCCCGGCCGCCAGGGAAAACGTTATGTCATGTAGCGCAGCCGTATCCGTGTCCGGGTAGCGGTAGGTAAGATCGGTGACGCGGAGCATGGTTTTGCCAGCGTTACGGCGCGGTGGAGCCGTTGGCGGCGAGCGCCAGTGAAAGGATAAAAAAGAAGAGACAAACCATCGCCAGTATAAAGAGGAGGATGGGTGTCAGCACCACGACCAGCGCCCGACCCGACGAGAGATTGAAGGCAACCTTGGTGGCGAGGTAAGACAGGAATAGTTCGTAGAAAAAAATAGCAAGGGATATACAGACCCCCAGGAGTGGTACAAAGCCCACCAGGGTACGTGCAATGGCAAGCGGTGCCTGGAAGCTGGCAAGGAGGTAAGAATAGCGCCCAAAATCACCCTTGCCCCCCATGAGCATCGCGATCAGGTAGTAAATCCCCGTGCCGATGAGGAAAACTATCGGGGTGAGGATGACGGAGAGGACGCTCCCCGCTCCCATCATCATGGGCATCATGGGCGTCATCATCTGTGCAAACTCCGGCGGAATATCCGGGTTCTCGCGGAGCATCTCCTCCATCGCAGCGGCGGAGTTGAGCGAGGTGAGGCTCACGAGGAAGCTGAACAATGCCACAACCACGCCTGCGAGGAACATCCAGATCAGGGCGTTGGTGAGGGTAGCGCGCGGGCTGTCGAGTTCTTCTTGAAAGGTCTCCTCGCGGGGGTTCGTCAGAACCTTCAGCCAGGTGTTGAACATCGTACTGAAATCCATTGTCTCTCCTTTGGTTGAATAAGAGCGGTAAGATTTTTGTGGAT
Source organism: Ardenticatenales bacterium (assembly GCA_013812995.1). Taxonomy (GTDB): domain Bacteria; phylum Chloroflexota; class Anaerolineae; order Ardenticatenales; family Ardenticatenaceae; genus JACCSL01. Next base: position 1,491 of record JACCSL010000231.1, read on the forward strand.
TCTGACGCCCTGCTAACTTATATTGCATTATAAAGTAGTTCTTCCAAGTTCCCTATCTAATCAACTGTTGAGGTGCAATGTGGCAGCCAATAAAATGGATTTCAAGACATTACTTGAGTCATTTGCAAATGACATTGAATCTAAATTTGCTCTGAACGTACGATTCAATCCTGAAGATCAACTGAAGGGAGCGATGGAGAATCTGCTGCGCGCCGTTGGCACCCTCCTGGCCCTCAAAATTACTGTGGTTACGGAAACCCAGGTTCAGGAGGTCAAAGGTCGTCCCGACATGGGACTCACGGTTGATTCGCTCCTCACCGGGTATGTCGAACTCAAGGCACCAGGCAAGGGCACAGATACAGGCAGGCTGCGAGGAACGGATAAGGCGCAGTGGGAAAAATTCCAAAATCTGCCCAACCTGCTCTACACCGACGGAAACGAGTGGGCGCTCTACCGAACAGGGGAGCGGGTGGGGAAGGTGCTCCGTTTTTCCGGTGATGTGACCACCGAGGGGGCAAGGGCTGTCTCGGTGGCCGATGCGGGGGCACTGCTGGAGCTGCTGCGAGAGTTCCTGGCCTGGGAACCGCTGCCTCCAGCGACGCCCCGCGCGCTCGCCCAGATGCTGGCACCCATCACACGCCTTTTACGCTCGGACGTGATGACCGCCCTCGGGGATCCTGACTCCAATCTGACAAATCTAGCCAACGATTGGCGGGAGTATCTCTTTCCCGAAGCCGACGACGCGCAGTTCGCGGATGCCTATGCCCAGACGCTCACCTATGCCCTCCTGCTGGCGCGCTTCTCGGGCGCAGAGGCGTTGACCATCCAGCAGGCAGCGCAGACGATTCACGCAGGCCACCGCCTGCTGGCCGATACGTTGAAAATATTTGGCGATGAGGCCGCCCGCGAGCAAATCGAGGTTCCCTTGCGCCTTCTGGAGCGGGTGATCGCGGCGGTGGATGTCGATAAATTGAAGAAGGATACGGATGATCTGTGGCTTTACTTCTACGAGGATTTCCTGGCTGAATATGATCCAAACATGCGCAAGGAGCGGGGTGTCTACTATACCCCCCTCCCCGTGGTGCAGGCGCAGGTCCGCCTCGTGGCGGAGTTGCTGCAACATCGCTTTGACGCCGAGTTCTCCTTCGTCGATAGCAATGTCGTCACCCTGGACCCCGCCTCTGGAACGGGCACGTATATTTTGACTGCCGTGCAACATGCGCTGGATCAGGTTGAACGCGCCAGGGGGTCGGGGATGCGTGCCTCCGCCGCGACGAACGCTGCCAAAAATATCCATGCGTTCGAGATTCTGGTTGGCCCCTACGCGGTGGCCCATCTCAGGCTCACCCAGCAGATTCTGGCGGAGGGCGGGCAAATTCCCGCCGATGGTGTCCATGTCTACCTGAGCGACACGCTGTCCTCTCCCTACGCCCCCCCGCCCGGCTACCGCCCGCTCCTGGCCAAGCCGTTGACGGAGGAGTACAAGCGGGCACAAACGGTCAAGGCGCAAACACAGGTCATCGTCTGTATCGGTAATCCGCCTTATGATCGGCAGCAGATGACAGAGGAGGAAAAGAGCACCTGGAAGCGCAAGGGAGGGTGGGTACGCTTTGGGGACAAAGGCGAGGAGGGGAAAGGAATCCTGAAAGATTTTCTGGATCCGCTGGCCCACTCACGGCAGGGGGTTCATGCCAAGAATCTTTACAATGATTATGTCTATTTCTGGCGGTGGGCGCTCTGGAAGGTCTTTGGCACTCCGGCAGGGACGGAGCGCCGCCCCGGCATTGTGAGCTTCATCACCGCCTCCTCGTACCTGCGTGGGCCGGGCTTTGCCGGGATGCGCCAGGTGATGCGGGAAACATTGGACGATCTCTGGATCATCGACCTGGAGGGCGATAATTTGGGGGCGCGCAAGAGCGAGAATGTTTTTGCCATCCAGACCCCCGTCGCGATTGCCATTGGCGTGCGTTATGCCGCCCCGCGCCCGGAGGTGCCCGCCCGTGTCCGCTATGCCCGGAGGTGCCCGCCCGTGTCCGCTATGTGCGACTCGCCGGGACGCAGGAGGAAAAATTGGAGCAGTTGGGGCAAATCAAGGGGTTTGATGACCTCCGTTGGCGCGATTGCCTGCCAGGGTGGACAGAGGCTTTCCTGCCCACAAGCGATACCCCCTACTGGTCCTGGCCGCTTCTGACCGACCTCTTCCCCTGGCAGGAAAACGGAGCGCAGTTCAAGCGCACCTGGCCGATTGGAGAGAGTGAGCGTCTGCTCCAGGCTCGCTGGCAAGCACTTCTTCACACCCCGGCGGCGCAGCGAGGGAAGCTGTTGAAAGAGAGCGAAGCGCGCACCATCAACAAACGCCTTACCGCCCTGGAGGACAGCAGCAAGAACCTTGTCCCCCTCGTTGATCTCAAGGCAGATCAACCCGCCCCAGAGGCGATTGCCTACGCCTACCGCAGCTTTGATCGTCAATGGGCGCTCCTGGACAACCGATTGTGTGACCGCCCCCGCCCTGATTTACTCCGCGCCCACAGCGACAAGCAACTCTACCTGACCAGTTTGCTGACCAATGTCCTGGGGGAAGGTCCAGCCTCTATTGCTACCGCCCGGATTCCAGACATGGATCACTTCCGGGGTTCTTTTGGAGCAAAGCATGTGATTCCCCTCTGGCAGGACGCGGCAGCGGAGGAGGCGAATATCACCGCCGGGGTGCTGGCAACGCTGAGCGCCGCCTATGGCCGCGCCGTGAGCGCCGAGGATTTCTTTGCCTACAGCTATGCCATTCTGGCAGCGCCGCGCTACGTGGAACGTTTCTGGGATGAATTGACGCTGCCCGGTCCCCGACTGCCCATCACCACCGATGCCACACGCTTCGAGCAGGTCGCGGCACTGGGACGCACCTTGCTCTGGCTCCACACGTATGGCACACGCTTTGTGCCAGCGGGGCAACGACCCGGGCGGATTCCAAGCGGACGCGCGCGCAGCCGGGTCGCCACCCCACAGACCCCTGAAGCATATCCAGACGACTTTTCCTACCATCCGGCCACGCAGGAATTATGGGTGGGTAAGGGCGTCTTCGAGCAGGTGCGCCCCGAGGTGTGGGCGTTCAGCGTCTCGGGGTTTGAGGTCGTGAAATCCTGGCTCGGCTATCGGATGCGACGGCCCAAGGGTAAAAAATCCTCTCCTCTGGATGAGATTCGCCCCGAGCAGTGGGAATTCGACGGCGAGTTGCTTGAGCTGCTCTGGGTATTGGATGCCACCGTGGACCTCTTGCCCCAGGTCGCTAGTTGGTTGGAGGAGGTGTTGGCCGGGGGCACCTTCCTTGCAGGTGATTTCACACAGCCCACCGCCGCCGAGCGCAACCCGGTTACCCTGCGACGGCGCTCCCTCTTCGATCTCCCCGCGAAGTAGCTTCGCCCGCCCATTGTCATACCAATGGCCTACCAAATCATGATTTTGCAAGGTCGTCAGGATTGCGTGATGCGGGCAATCTCCATTGCGATACGATCCAGCGGCAACGAGGTCACCACGCCCCCGGCGAGCACGGCCTGGCGGGGCATTCCATAGACCAGCGAGGTGGCCTCGTCCTGCGCGATGGTGTAGCCGCCGCCATCGCGAATAGAGCGCATTCCCATCGCCCCATCATCGCCCATCCCGGTGAGAATGACCGCGCAACTCTCTGCGGCACAGCAGCGCGCAATGGAGCGAAAGAGCACATCCGCCGAGGGTCGATGCAGGGTGTCCGAGGGTTCCGGTTTGAGCCGGACCACAAGCTCATGGCCCTCCCGCTCGATGGTCAGGTGTAACTCTGCGGGCGAGAGGAGAGCCATCCCGGGTGTCAGTTTCAGTCCATCTTGCGCCTCCCGAACCGTAATCTCCGACATACTATTGAGCCGCCCTACCAGCGGGGCCGTGAAGCCGGGCGCGATGTGCTGGACGATGACGATGGCCGCTTTGAGGGTTTCGGGCAACATCGGCAGAATCGCCTGGAGCGCGTTTGGACCGCCGGTGGAGGTGGCAATCGCCACCAGCCGCTTGCGCAACGGACTGATCGGGCGCGCGGATACCGGGATCGTCGGAGTCAATGTCTCGATGATGGAGTGAAACTTGTCACGCGGTACATCCAGGGCTGCCATCGCGTTCTTGAGATTGCTGGAGGCAGCGGTCTTAACCTTTTCTATTAGCTCCAGTCCTACCTTGTCGATGTCCAGTGAGGTGGGGCCGGAGGGTTTGGTGACGAAATCCACGGCCCCCAGAGAGAGCGCCTCCAGGGTATGCTGCGCGCCCTCGTAGGTCTTGGAGCTGAGCATGACCACCGGGGTCGGGGAGTTCGCCATGAGCCGCTTGAGCGCCTCCAGGCCATCCATGACGGGCATAACGATGTCGAGCGTCACCACATCAGGTTTCAGCTCTTTGATCTTCTGTAGACATTCTACCCCATCGGAAGCGGTGCCAATCACCTGAATTTCCGGATCCCGCTCCAAAAGGCGAGGGAGATAGCGGCGTAGGAAGGACGAGTCATCTACCACCAAAACTCTTATTCGGCTCATAGACCCTATCTCCCTTCCGACTGGAGTGCCGTATCGGTCAGCATCTTCGCCACATTCAGTTCAACCAACATTTGTCCCTCCAGCAGGATGACATGATCGTAATACTCTGGGTCCACGCGCGCGACACCGGGGGGAGCTGGTTGAAAGGCGCTGGCCGGGAGTCGAACCAGGCCATGCAAAACATCAATCTGTAGGGCAACCAGATAGCCCGGCCCCTTGAGGATGACCAGGCGCGTGTCGGTGCTCTCCTCTCTGAGGGGAAGGCCAAACCTGCGCCGCAGGTCGATCACCGGGAGCACCACGCCGCGCAAATTGATGAGGCCCAGCACATAGGGCGGCACATAGACGGCGGGCAGCGGCATCAGTGGCAGGGGCTCGCGAACCTCCGCCACACGGGTGATGGCGACGCCATAGAGCTCCCCGCTCAACTCAAAGGTGATGAGGCTGCGCAGGTCGGAAAGCCTCTCGTGCTGCTCGTCCTCGCCCGCCCAGTCATCCTGTCCCAGATATAGCGTCTCACCCATCCAACCGCTCCTCGCCCATCACGAGCAGGTGCTGCTCGGTGGGGCTGAGCAGGTGTTCCAGATCAAGCATCACCAGCACCCGCTCCCCGAGATGGGCCACGCCCTGCACATAGCCCTGATCCGCACGCGCCAGGAGGGAGGAGGGAACCTCGAAGGTGTTGGTTTTCACCCACATCAGCTCGGAGGCGGAATCCACCAGGAAGCCAACCGGGCCAATCGAGAGTGGGCTGATAAGAATGCAGCTCTCGGGGGTGGGCTCACCCACGGGAAGGTGCAGCCGCTTTCGCAGGTCCACGATGGGCACAATGCGCCCACGCCGCTTGACCAGCCCCTCGACCTGCTCCGGCATTCCGGCCACGCGCAGGAGCGCGGTGGGTCGGATAATCTCCTGTACCTGAGCGACATCTACGACATACTCCTGCCCCGCCATCTTGAAGGCAACCACCCGCAGCTCGGGCTGCTGGTAGCGGCGGCGCGGCAGGGCGAGCGAGCTCTCTTCCAGAGGCTGGTTCGTCATTGGCGGCTCTTTTCTAATGGTGGGCGGTTACAGCCCGGCGGCGGTGTTGCTCATGACCTGGGCCAACCCGGCCAGATCATCAATGGTACCTGCGGTCTCGCGGGCGGCAATCGCTGTCTGCTGGCTCACCTGGGTAATCACCTGAAGGGAGTCGGCTACCTGCTCCGCTGCCTTAGCCTGCTGGCTGGTGGAGGCAGAGATCGAGCTCACCATATCGTTGACGGAGGCGATGCCTTCCACGATGTCCGCCAGGGAGTGCCCGACCTCCTCTGCCTGCTCGGCGCTCCCCGCCATGAGGCTTGCCGCGATCTGCATTCCATGCTGGACCTCGGCAACGGTGGCGCTGATGCGGGCCGTGGATTCAGCGGTGCGCGCGGCCAGCTTGCGAATCTCCTCTGCCACAACATCGAAGCGGGCCCCGGCGGCTCCCGCCCCGGCGGCCTCGATGGCGGCATTCAGGGCCAGGATGTTGGTCTGCGCCGCAATGTCAGCGATGAGCTTGACCACCTGATCGATCTCGGCGGAGCGTTGGCGCAACTGCTGGAGGGCGGCGTTGGTCTGCTGAAGGCCATCCAGCGCCGCCTGGACCCGGCCGGAGCCCTCGCGCGCACGGACCACGGCGGCCTCCGTGGCACGCGAGGTGGCCTGAGCGTTGCGCGCCACCTCCTTGATGGTCGCCGACATCTCCTCCATCGCGGAGGAGGTGCGAACCACCTGCTGGTTCTGGCTGTCGGCCCCCGCTGACATCTCATTGGCGGCTGCCGAGATTTGCGTGGTGCCGGAGGAAAGGCGGGTTGAGCTGTCCACGAGGCCCTTCACCACCCGGTTGACCCGCTGGTAAATGAACCAGGCGGTCCCTAGGACAAAGAGGACGGCTACCACGCCAATCCAGAATGTCCGATTACGCAGCGCTGTCGCCCCTGCCAGTGCCTGAGTCTTGTCCTGGCTGGCGATCACGCCCCAGCCGACCCCCGGATAGGCCACATACCCCGCCGAGCGGAAGTAGCCAGTGAGATCCTCGCTGCTATTGCGGTCCTCGTGAAAACTGAGCCCCTCGCTGCTCCCCTGCCCCGTGCCCGCACCGAGAACGCTCTGGACTGCCGGCTTGTCATCCAGCCGCCTGGTCAGCGCCTCGGCATCATTGTGGGAGGCCAGGATGGTTCCGTTGCTGCTCACCACCGTGAGCCGAATCGAGTCATTTCCATTTCCATCACTGCGGGCACGCTCCAGAACCTCACTCAGGATATCCTTGGAGATCTGCCAGTTGAAGCGGTTCGTCCAGACGCCGACGATTTCTCCCTGGTTGTCCCGGATAGGAAAGGTGAAGTTCATCGCCTGGGCCTTGGCCCCGGCCCCGTAGACGCGGGCGACCAGTCCATCCTCGTGCATATCTTCCACGAAGGTTTGATTGTCTGCCAACTGCCCGCTCATCGCCACCCGGAACCATTCCTGATTGCTGACATCCAGCCCGATCAGCTTCTCGGATTCGATGGGCTCGCCCGTCAGGTCAACCGTGTTGACTGCCACGATCTCGCCATCGGTGTCCGCGACGACCATGAGCGTGTAGATGGGCGAGTAGGTAATCATCATCGTGTTGATCCAGGCGGTGACGCGTTTGGGGTCCATCGATCTGGCCGGGTCGCTCTTGGCGTACGCCTGCACGTCACCATACCGCTCGAAGAGGTTACGGTCAATCTTGTCGCTGGCGTTGAAGGCGAGGTCTGCGAGCTTATTCTTGGCGTTCTCGCGCAGACTCTCCTCTGCCTGGTCATAGCTAAACCATCCAATGGCGAGCAAAGGCACCAGCCCCGCCGCGAGAAAGGCAAGGGTCAGGAGGTTGCGAAGGGGAAATTGCTGCCACGCGGTGCGCGGACGGTCGTCTCGTCGCTCGGAAAGGGAGAGTGGAGCCATACGAATCACCTCTTGTCTGTTTAAGGGAGCGCCAGTGTCTGTTGTCTCATCGTCGCTGCCAGCCCCTCGATGTCCAAAATCAACGTCACGGAGCCATCCGGAAGAATCGCCGTCCCCTCGATGCCAGGAATTGCTCCCAGGTAGGGACTAAGCGGTTTAATTACCACCTGCTGCTTGCCCAGCAGCTCATCCACGATCAAGACCTCATCCCCACTCGCCAGATGGATGATGACAGCACGCTGCTGCTGCCGCGACGGGCGTGGCATGGCCCCGGCGGAGAGCCATTCCCCCAGGTAGTGAACGGGCAGTGCCGTGTCCCGAATGAAAAGCACCTCGCGCTGCTGCATGCGCTGCACCTCGTGGAGAGATAAGCGCAGCGTCTCGCGCACAAAGTGCAGGGGTATGGCGTAGGTGTGGCCGCCTACCGTCACCAACAGCACCTGGAGAATCGCCAGCGCGAGCGGAAGCTGGAGAATGAAGGTCGTGCCCCGCCCCAGGCAACTCTCGATGGAGATATGGCCCCGCAGGCGGCGAACGTTCTGGAGGACCACATCCATCCCGACCCCACGCCCCGAGAGGTCTGTGACGCTGGCAGCCGTGCTGAAGCCGGGGATGAAGATGAGTCGAATCGCCTGCTCATCGGTGAGGGCGTCTACCTCCGCCTCGGAGTAGAGCCCCCGCGCGACAGCGATGCGGCGCACACGGTACGGGTCAATGCCCCGCCCATCGTCGGCGATACGAAGGATGACATGCTCCCCGCGCCGCTCGGCCGTGAGCAGGATAGTGCCCTCCTCTGCTTTCCCGACCCGCAGGCGCTCCTCCGGGGGCTCCAGGCCATGATCGATGGCGTTGCGCATCAGGTGGATGAGAGAGTCATACATCTGCTCCGAAACGGTGCGGTCCATCGGCGTATCGCCGCCCTCGATGATGGTTCGCACCCGCTTCCCGCTCTCGCGCGCCAGGTTCCGCACCACAGAGACGAAGCGATTAAACAGCATCTCGACAGGAACAAGGCGCACCGTGGTCACCGAGGATTCCAGTTGGCGGGTCAGGCGGCTGATCGCGGTGGAATGTTCCCACAGGATGTCATCGTTCAGCCGCTCGGCCTGCGCCAGGAGGGCGTTTCGCGCCGTGATAAGCTCCCCAACAAGGACCATCAGCGTGTCCAGCGTCGCTACATCGACTCGCAGGGTCGTGTCCGCTGCCATCACCGAGGCCGAAGGCCCTACGAGGAGGTCTGCGCTGCGAGAGGCCAGCGCGGTTTGCTCTGTAGGCGCAGGAAGCAGCGCCTCTTGCGGTGGATCCGGGTCTGCGCCACGCAGGGGATCGGCTGGTGGGTGGGTCAGCGCTCGCTCAAGCCGCCCAACCATCGGCAGGATATTCGAGGCGGGCATGCCCTGGATGACATCCTCGCGCAGCATAGCGAGCAGGGCGAGCGCCGCGTAGGCCACATCAATCAACTCCGCCGTCACCGGGAGCTGCCCGCCACGCAGCGCCCCGAACAGATCCTCCAGCTTATGGGCCAGCAGCCCGATCTCCTCCAGTCCCACAAAGCCCGCGTTGCCCTTAAGGGTGTGAACCTCGCGGAAGATGGTGGTAATCAGCTCGGGGCGGGGGTCGCGCTCCAGATCGGCCAGGAGTGGCCCCAGCCGCTCCAGAATCTCCTGGGCCTCGATCAGGAAGTCTTCCCGCATCTGGGCGAGTAGCTCGTTGTCCAGCCCCTCAAAGTCGCTCATGGTTTGCTCCTGATTATCCAGAACGGGGGTCGAGCAGCGCCGCAACGTACTCCAGGAGTTGCGTGGGTTTGAAGGGTTTGGGCAGATAGTCGCTTGCGCCTATCTCCATTGCCCGTTCCCGGTCCGCTGGCTGATCTTCGGTCGTAAGCATGAGCACAGGGAGGGCCCCCCACTCCGGGTGCTCGCGCACCAGCCTGAGCAGGGACAATCCATCAAGGCGCGGCATGTTCACATCGAGGATGATGAGGCGAATTGCCTCCCGGCCCAGAAGTTCCAGTGCAGCCTGCCCATCCTCCACCGCCAGCACCGGATAGCCTTTGGAGCGGAGTGTAAACTCGATCATCTTTCGGATGCTGCTGGAGTCATCCACAATCAAAATAGGGAGAGACATGAGAAACCTTCTGGTTGCTAGGGGGTAGCTGGTTTGGCGTACAGGATACTCCCACCAACCCGTGCTACCTCAAAGGACGACATCGTGTGCGCCAGGGTCTCGGAGTGCCCCAGCAGAAGGTGGCTGCCTGCATGGAGGGCGCTATACAGATTGTTCAGGGCTTTCTGGCGACTCTGCTCGTTGAAATAGATCAGCACATTGCGACACAAAATAAGGTCCACGCGCCCCACTCGTGCGGAAACACCCTGATCGAGCAGGTTGCCCTGCCCGAAGTGAACCAGGCGGCGCACCGCCTCCCCGACGCGCTGCCCGCCATTGGCCACCGGCTGGAAATAGCGTGTCACCCAGCGCGGCTCCGTGTGGCGCAGGCTGTGCGGGTCATAGATGCCGGTGCGGGCCGCCTCCAACGCGCGCAGGCTGATGTCCGTCGCCACGATCTCGAGCTGTGCAAGGGTGGCCTGCGGCATCATCTCCAACAGCAGCATGGCCAGTGTGTAGGGCTCCTCGCCCGTGCTACAGGCGGCGCTCCAGAGCCGCACGGGCTGTTTTTGCTTCATCAGGGCGGGGAGAATCGTGTCACGCCAGGCCAGTAGCGGCGCGCTCTCCCGAAAGAACCAACTCTCATTGATGGTCACCGCATCCAGTAGGCGCTGCATCTCGTCGCTGCCCAGCGGATCGTATTTCAGAAAATGGTAGTACTCGCGTGCCGAGGTGATATTCCGGCTTAGGAGACGCTCCTGGAGGCGAAGTTGAAGAAATGGCTGCTTTGTATCCCCTAACCAGATTCCGCTCTGCTCGTAGATCAAGCGCCGTAGCGCCTCAAAATCGTCGGCACTCAGGGAAGAGGACGATGAGAAAAGCACGACCCTACCCTATCTCTCCAAAAGCGTGTGAGCAGCCTGTCGCACACGCGGATCAGGATCGTTTTGCAAGGGAGCTACCCGCTCCGAGGCGCTCTGCGCCCCCGTCCGTCCCAGAGCCTGCAGCGCGCTCAGCCGAACCGATGCCTCCGGATCCTCCAGCAGATCGATCAGCACCTCCCAGGCGGCAGCGGTGGTGATCGCCCCGAGTGCCTCCGCGACGGCCTTGCGGATGTCCCCGTCGGCGTGATGGCTCGCCAGCTTCAGGGCGGGAATGGCCTGGGCCGCGCGCAGCTTCCCCAGAGCGGCGGTGGCGGCCAGCTTGACAGGGTCCGCGTCGTGGAGGAGCCGCTCCAGCAGTGCCTCGACCGCGCCCGGGTCGCCGATCTCACCCAGCGCGTGAGCCGCCGCGTACCGCACCCAGAGATTCCCATCTTGAAGGGTCGTTCGCAGGGCGGGCAGGGCGTGTGGCTCCCCCAGCAGGCCCAGCGCCTCCGCGACCAGCTTGCGAACCTGCCAATCCTCATCGATCAGGGCGGCGAGCAGCGCCGGAAGTGCGCGTGTGACATGGCGACGCCCCAGAATCGAGGCCGCAAAGCGACGCACCACCGCGTCCGGGCTGCCCAGCGCCTCAACGATGGGCTCATCAGCGAGCTTGTTTTCCACGAGGCTGAGCGTATGGATCGCGGCCTCGCGACTCTCGGCTTGCTCCGCGCGCACCAGCGGGGAGAGCAGCGCTATCACCTCGCGCGTACCGATGGACGCCAGCGCCTGGGATGCCTGGTGGCGCACCTCCGGGTGCCTATCGCCTAAGAGCGCCAGCAGCGGGGTGATGGCCGCTGTACTACGCAGATAGCCCAGTGCCGCCGCGACCGCTTCCCGCACCTGGGGAAGCGGGTCCGTCAGCCGCTCGATCAATGGCCCCGTGGCAGAGCGATCCGCTGCCTGGCCGAGGCTCGCGGCGGCGGCCACCCGCACGGGGCCAGCATCGTCGTGCAGCGCCTGGCACAGCGCGCGCACCGCCTCGGGCTGCTTGATTCGGCCCAGAACCTGGGCCAACTGCGGGCGATAATCGGCGCTCGGCTCCTGAAACGTCTCCAGTAGTACTGTCAGATGTCGCGACCCGAGATGGCCCAGCGCCTGCTCGGTGGCCTCCTGGACCTCCTCTACCTCATCATCCAGATGGGGCAGCAGGTGGGAAACGCTCGCCTCCCCACCCACCCAGCCCAGTGCTGTCACCGCCGCGCGCCGCGCCGCAGGGTCTTCCGTGCTCAGCGCCTCGATGAGAAGCGGCTCGCTCTCCGGCGGCAGCGTCTCCAGAAAGTGGCTCCCGTGACGCGCATCGATGCGCCCCAGGGCAGCAATCGTCGCATGGACCAGCATGGGATTCTCGTCATTCAGATAGGCACGCAGGCTCTGACCCACCTCTGCGTCCCCGACCTGCCCCAGTGCTTCAACGAGGGGGAAGAGCAGCCACGGATCGCTCTGCATCAGGGCCAGGAGCGGCCCGGTGGCCCGCGCGTCGCCAATCCTTCCCAGGGACTCGATAGCGGCAAAGCGCACCCATTCGTCATTTT
>JACCSL010000237.1 GCA_013812995.1 Ardenticatenales bacterium
CCGTGGAACCAGTCGTAGACATGCCGCCAGGTGTCGAAGGAGCTATCAGGCGGCCCGTACACGTACCACACGCGCTCGTACTGCTGCGCGACCTGCTCATACAGGGGAATGGTCCGCTCCGCCGTGATCGGCTCGGCATAGCCAGGAAGAATTGTCCAGGGAACGCCGGGGGCGAAATACTCCAGCGTGTGTTGGAGCACGGGGTCGTTCAGCGCCACCACATCACCCGGCACATAGTGCTCAGCCATGTACTCGAAGAGCGGGCGCAGATCATTTTTCTGCACCACATCCCCATCATTGCTGTAATAATGCTGAAAAGAGAGCCCCCAGCCGTACGCCAGCAGGGGCAGCACGAGCAGGGGCAGCCAGCGCCGCAGCTCCGCCAGCCGCTGCAAGCCCAGCGCCCAGAGCAGGTAGAAGGCAGGGCTCACCACGATGAGATGGCGCGCGTTCTGGTAGAGCGGCTTGACGAACGAGAGGGCGTAGATCAGGAGCACAGGCAGAATCAAAGTTGTCCCCAGCAGCAGCGCCAGAGGCCAGCGCCCGCGCCGCCACGCCTGCCAGAGCCCCAGCCCCAGAAGCGCCCAGGCCAGCGGCAGGAGCCAGGCAATCTCCTCCAACCGGCTCACGAAGAAAGGTGGCCCAAACGCGAGTGAGTGCATCAGGTTCCCGACGATGCTTTCCAGCGGCTGGAAGAAGAAATCGCGCTCCTGCCCGGCGAGCAGGCGACGAATCCCGAAGGGAATCAGGGGCAGCGCCAGCAGGAAGAAAAATCCAAGGGCGATCAGGAAGAAGCGGGGCGCGCGGCGCAGGAGTACAAGCACAAGCCACACCATCTGCGCTCCGATGAGCAGGAAGGCCAGGTAGTGCGTCCAGGCCATCGCGGCGGCGGTGAGCCCGTAGGCCAGCGCCCAACGCCATTGCAGCGCCGGGCGCGTTTCCTGCTGCCAGCGCCACAGAAGCCCCATCGAGAGCGTTGCCGGGATCAACAGGAAGGTATACATCCGTAGTTCCTGCGCGTACCAGAGATAGAGCGGCGAGAGTGCTGCCAGTAGCGCGGCCATTCGCCCCACGCGCGGCCCGGCCATCCAGCGCCCCACCGCGTAGAGGAGCAGCCCGATGAGCAACGAGCAGAAGATAGAAAAGAGGCGCAGGGACCAGAGTCCGTAGCCCACGAGCCGCCCCCAGCCGCCGAGCAGCAGAAAGTAGAAGGGTGGAACCGTGTTCTGCGTGTTGAACTGCGCCACGGGGATGCGGTTCGCCAGAATCTCCGCAACGGGGAGCCGCACCTGATAGAGCGTCAGACCTTCATCCTGCCAGATGCCGCGCGTGTCTGCGCCCAGCAGCCGCAGGGTCAGGACGAGCGTGAGGAGCAGCCCCCAGAAAAGCCAGGGCGACAGTCTCCTTGCTACCTGGATAGTGCCCATGTTTCTCCATCCCAGCGCAGCCGCCCGAGCGACCACGTTGTTCTATCGGTTTCCCCCGCTAGCTTCTGCTGGTTCTCCAGATCGTACAACCCCATGAGGAGCAGATACTCGCCCGGTGGCACATCGGCGGGCAGAGGCAGTTGCACGCGGTCCGGAAGGCGGTCGCCCGGCCACCAGTGGCGTGTCGGAAAATCGCCCCCCACGGGCTCGAAATCCACCTGCGCGATGGGCGGCTGATCGAGCGCGGACGAGAGGTGGAAGAATGCCTGATAGTTCTTTTCCATCGGCGCACCGGCCTCCCAGGTAAATTCTGCCTCCACCCTATTTTCCTGCAATGTGATTCGCGGCTCCACAGGGCGGAATAGAAAGGATTGCGGAGCGGTGGGGCTGGCCCCTGGCTCGCGTACCACCACATCCGAAAAGTGAAAGGGCAGCGATACCGGCTGACCGCCAACGGAAGCGGGCAGCATCTCCAGCATATCGAAGCGATACACATCCACCGTCAGGCGCGCCACGGTGGGCGTGGCGGTTCGCCCGGAGAACCATATCTTCCAGCGATCCGCAATGAGTTGCCCGGGCTGCCAGAGCGAGGTCTGCCAGCGCCCACCATCCGGGAAGGAATCGCCCCGCGCGATGAGCTCCTCGTCACGCCCGAACCCTTTCACGGCAATGGAATAATCCTCGTCCATCGGCTGAAGCACGCGCCAATAGAGGGTCAGTTCCATCGGGGTGCTGGGAGCAAAGAGCGTCGAGTCAATCGTGTACCCCTCCAACCGCATCCCCTCGCCGAATTGCAGCTCAAGCGGTGTGACGCCCTGCGGCAGCGTGGAGAGCGGTGTGGAGGGTGTGTAGGCGGGCTGGAGGAGCCACCAGGGCGTCAGCACGCTGAGCCCGAAGAGACCACCGACCAGCCCCCACAGTAAAATTGGCTGCCCGACGCGCGTGCGCCAGTGCTGTAGCCCAAGCACCAGTAACAACGTCAGCGCGATGGCGGCGGGGAAAAAAAGGCGACCCTGGGCGGCGAGGGTCACGCGCATGAAGGAAAGCCACGAGAAGGAGAGCGCGGCGAGCCAGAGGCCCAACAGCGCCAATGCCTGGAGCCGCCAGTGCTGCGACCACTCGCGCCCCATCTGCCGGAGCAGTGCTCGCCGCTGCCATATCCCGGCCATCAGCCCGAGCAGCGCCAGCAGCTCGATTCCCTCAAAGAGGCGGTAGAGCCAGGTGGGATAGGGAATGTTGAACCAGCCGAACATGCCCCAGAAGGAAAACTCCATGCTCTGCCACTCGCCCGTGATGTCCCGCCACTCGATCTGCCCCGTGCGCGGCTCGACGTTCTCCTGCCAGATGTTGATCGCAAGCCAGTCACCATAGAGAAGATAGTTTCTGAGATACCACCATCCCGCCAGCAGCAGCACAGGCCCGCCAACCAGCAGCCCACCCTGTAGCAGGATGCGCCAATCGCGCGTGCGGTAGGCCACCATCAGAAGGGTGAAGCCCGTCAGCGGCAGGAGAGCAAGCGCGCTCAGCTTGGAAAGAAGAGCCAGGGCCAGCAAGACGCCCAGAAGCAGGTAGGGAGCGGGTGCGGCAAAGGGCATTCGGAGGCGGCGCGGGTCCGGGGCAGCGGGCGTGGCCGGGGCGTCGTGGAGCAGCGCTACCAGCCGCCAGAGCAGCAGCGATGCGGTGACAATGATGGCGTTGTCGTTGCTCGCGGAGCTACTGAT
Source organism: Ardenticatenales bacterium (assembly GCA_013812995.1). Lineage (GTDB taxonomy): Bacteria > Chloroflexota > Anaerolineae > Ardenticatenales > Ardenticatenaceae > JACCSL01. The sequence goes on from JACCSL010000237.1 coordinate 3,149, forward strand.
GAAGATAAATTGCGGCAGGAAGGCCCACAGCGCCATCCCTAGCAGCGCGCGCGACTCCCCGAGCAGCCGCCGCAATGTCTGGTAGATCGCACAGAGTGTGAGCACGCCCAGCGCCACGGAGAAGAAGCGCACGAGATGGAGCGCCAGGACCACCCCGTGCCAGGGCCATCGATCCGCCGGGCCGTGTAGCTGGTAGTTGTGGTTGCCGCCCGTACCCGGCAGGCCAATCGCGGCATACGGGTTTTGCTGCTCATCGTAGATGGCAGGGAAATCGCTCTGATCGATTCCGGATGTCAGCAGGGCGGCCGCCAGGTAGTAAATCGGTGCCTGCCCCCCCTGCTGCCGCCAGCGCGCGGTGGTCTGCGGCTCCAGCCAGGGCAATTCCCCCGTCGTCGCGATGTGCTGGATGACGGCGTAGTGCCAGATTTCGTCCGGCTTCTCGAAGGGCGGAACCATCACGCTGTTGAGAAGCGCCAGTAGCGCGAACGCCAGCAGCACGCCCCAGACTCGTTTATCCTTCATCGGTCGTCACCACTTGCCATTGGCTGCCATCCCAATGTAGTCGAGCGATGGTCCACGCCATTGTGCCATCCTCGCCCACCACACGCTGTTTTGTTTCGAGGTCATAGAGGCCCAGGAGTACAAGATAATTGCCCGGCTCTTCGCCCGTGGGCAGCAGCAGGGTGGCCTGGTCCAGTAGATGGTCACCGGGCAGCCAGTAGGGCGAGGGAAAGGAGCCCGCCAGGGGAGCAAAATCCTGCTGCGCTACGGGCGACTGCGTGGCATCGGTAGCCAGATGGAGGAAAGTTTGATAGCTCACAGAGGGCTGTTGCCCCACCTGCCAGGCGTACTGCACCTCCAGCACCCCGTTCGCTACACCCACCTGCTCGACCAGCGGACGAAGCAAAAAGCCCGCCGGTGGGGCAGGCTCCGTGCTGCGCAGGACAAGACTAAAAGGACGGAAGGGGCGCACGGGTTGTTCCTCCACGGTTACCGGCAGCCAATGCAGGTCGGACAGCCGAAACAGATCGACCTCGACTTGTCCCAGTGCAGGCGTGGACACGTCCTGCGGCATCAGCAGCGTGCGCCGGTCCGCAATGAGCACATCCTGGGGCCAGCCGCGCGTGGGCCAGCGCCCCGCATCGGGGTAAGAGGCGCTCTCCGCCAGCAGGTGCTCGTCCCGCCCAAAGAGTTTGACCGCGACTGACCACTGCTCCTCAATGGGAGCCAGCGCCCGCCAATAAAGCGTGATAGGCACCGCTGTCCCCGGCTGAACGGGGCCTTCCGGAGCAGAATAACCCTCCAGCATAATCGCCTCACCGAAGCGCGCCGCGAGGGGAATGGCCC
>JACCSL010000267.1 GCA_013812995.1 Ardenticatenales bacterium
TCCCCGATGATGGTGTATTCGTGGCGGCCAGGGCTGCCAATGTCTCCGGCAAAGACAAAACCACTGCTCAAACCAATCTTCTGACTTCCGATGTAGTCAAAGCGTCGGGCCACCGCCTGGAGTGCGAGGGCGCACCGCACGGCCTGGGCCTCATCGTCCTCGTGGCTCACGGGCGCTCCAAAAATGATGTGAAGCAGATCGCCCTTGTTGCCACTGCTGATGCGGTTCAGGTTGCCCCCGTACCGCTCCACCTCCTCCAGAATTGCCAGATAGTAATCATGGAAATGCGCGGGTGCCGTGGGGTCCTCGATCCAGGAGAATCCCGTGAAGTGGACAAAGAGGCTGATGACCCGGCGGTGCTCGCCTGGCAGGGCAAGGTAGCCGAGCGCCAGACGCTCATAGATACGCTGCGGGACAAAGGCCACGGCCTGAGAGAGGAGTTGCTCCAGTGCTGTCGCGTCCAGCACAGATAGATCGTATGGCGCGGGCAGTGCCGCTGGCGTAGGGGTGTGGAGGGCATGGGCCGGGTAACACGTTTCCCGCCTCTCGCCCCGAAGAATTTGCTCTTGCAGGGTGCTGCTCTGGCCCAGAAAATTCTGGTGAAGCACAATCTCACCCCGGCTGGCATGATGTTCGGCCTCGGCTGCCTCGTTGAAGGAGGCCCCGGCGACCTGGAAATCACAATGCCTGTCGGGTGTGCCTACCCCAAAGGTGAGAATCGCGCCAGCACTCAACCCCACCTTCGCATAGAGACGAAATAGTTGCGCTTCCCCTTCTTTCTCCGCCGGGAGACGTAGCCCTTCGTAGTCCAACACCAGGGCTTGCAGGGCAAAGGCACTGTACAGGGCCCGCTGGAGTACCTCGTCCCAGCTTTCTCCCTCCCGGCGCGCGAAGAACGCGTTGAAGGCATCCCCTCCGAACTTGGCGATGACCCCTCCCTGCTCCTGCACCGGGCGCAACGCCTGCGCGAAGAACGAGTTAATCAACTCCGTGACCTGCTCGGCTCCCTCGCGGCCCTTCTTTGCCAGGGCCTCGCAGAGCGGTGTGAAGCCCGTGATATCTACCATCATCGTGACGGCATCGAAGCAGCGTGGCTCCACCAGCAACGAGGGGCTGCCCTGCGCCTGGAGCGAGTTGGCAACGAGGTCAGCGACCACGATCTCCGGAAGGTAGGCTGCCACAGCCTGCGCCAGGCCCAGCGATGCGGTGATACCATGCATAGACTTCCACTCTCCCCTGTGTCAGATGGCGCAGAGATTGTACCGTCTCGGAGAGCGGGAAACAAGCGCTCTTGAAAAGCTGCCTGTTATCTCACCATTATTGGTAGGTAAAGGCGGCTCGTTACCTCGAACGCGATGGGATCGTGGAAGATGAAGAACCCGGCCTCGCCAGCTGCGACATAGATATAATCTCCTTGGGCCTCTGCCTTCGTAGCCATAACTGGAAAGGTGGCGACTTGATTTGAAAGCGGGGCTTCGGGATTGGAAAGATCAAAAAGATAGAGTTTGCCGAGGTAGCCGCCTGTAGCCGTCACGCCATAAAGATGCTCACCCTGGATAAAGCTATCCAACAGAATTCCGCTCTCAGGCATGGTTGTGGTGTGAACCCTTGTAGCAGCAGTGAGGTCATGGATATCCCATGTCTCAAGGCTGGTACCGCCCAGATAGGTATAATTTCCAGCAACGGCCAATGTCCTTATTTCACTCCCTATGCTATAGGAGAATACCTCAGTAAGGGTCATCGCTTCGGAAACGTCTAAAATAGAGAGGATATCGGGCGGTGTTGTAAGACCAGACTGTCGTAACAAGTAGACATAGGGCTCTCTAACTACCATATCCCAGAGATGATAAGGGGTGTGGTAGCTTGCTACCAGCCGGGGCTTAACCGGGTTGGAAAGGTCCAACGCCAACAGCTCTCCATCGGGAGCGGTAGTGCTCACGAGGAGATAGAGATGGTCCTTGGAAATATGCATTTCTGTGTGTTGTACTGATTCAGTAGAAGAAAGAGGAAGCTGGATTGTATTTCTGAGAATGGGGGAAAGTGGATTGGAGAAATCAACAATTTGTAAGACCTTATCCCCTGTAAAAATGTAAAGATAGTTGTTCCAGCCCTCAATAGCTAGAGATGAACCCCCGAAACCAGTGTAATTTGCCAGCATAACAGGGGCTGTTGGAATCGTAAGGTCTATGGCTTGCAGCGTACTCTTGTTGCTCTTGTGAGTCGCGAGATAGGCACGGTAATTTACTGCTCCCAGGTTAGACACATATCCCAATGTGCTATAGATTGGACTTTTGACAATTATAGGGCACTGCAAGAG
>JACCSL010000283.1 GCA_013812995.1 Ardenticatenales bacterium
GCGACGTCGAGCCCCTCGTGACGGATGCGCAGATCGAAGTAGAGGAGCGCCGTGGTGCCGAAGAGCAGCGGAAGTGTCAGAACATTGGTGAAGCCCTGCGCAAGGGATTGCAAAATAAGGGATAGAAAAGGGCTATCTGCGGTATCGATTAGAGGGGCGAGGGCCAGCAGGCTGGCCCCCATCACGCCGCCCACGATCCCTCCGAAAACGAGGGAAAAAAAGTAGAACAGCACAAGATAGCCGAGCGCCCGCCACACGCTCCCTCGAATCAGAATCCAGCCGCGTCGTAGTGCCTCCAGCCCTGCTCTTTTCTCATAGAGGGTCACGAACAAGCTCAGGTAGAAGGCGTAGGTGAAGAGTGTCACGATGGCGGCCCAGACAGGGACCAACGGGAAGGTAATAAACGAGGCGAAGGAAAAGATCATTGCGACCAGCCCCGTGGTTGCCATCGGGCGAATATTGTTCCTCATGCCGGTTATCATCTCCAGCAATCCCACGCGCCGCCCTTCCAGCAGAAATCCCTGCATGGCAACACCGATCCCAGCGGCCAGCAAGGGCATGATGAAATAGGTGATGCCCAGACTAAAGATGACACTACCCACCCAGCTCAACCCAAATGAGGAAAAGAATAGTCCCGGGCTCTCTTCAAGGATGCTCGGATCGGCCATAAAGGAGAGGCTAGGCAGGGAAATCAGGATGCTCAACAGGGTCGGTGGCACAATTAGCAGGGACGTAAAGGCCAGCAGCGCCACGAAGTGAGTCCGGTAAAAGTAGATGACGCGGTCCAGAAGGTCGCCAATGCCCATTGGCCTCAGCGTATGGGTCAAGGAGGTGGGCGTCTCGATGAATGGGGTTTCCAATGTTTTGCTCCTTGACCCTACGATTGGATCAATGTACTGATGGGTCGAGCCGGGGTGAGACGACTTTTGGCCGCGCGCGTGGTGAGTAGTCGGAGATCCCGGGGACGAGGGGTTGCGGCCACCGTGCTATAGGCGGGGGTAATCCCTGCCGGATCCAGCCTCTCGTGTGCCGCCACCAGGAGCCCGAGCGCATAGCGACTCATGGCCTCAGGGCCGACCAGGTGCCAGACCCCGCGCCGCGTGGCGGGCGGCAGGGCGGCTAGCTCCCAGAGTTGCCGCGCCAGATCATCCGGGCGAATCGGACAGCGTAGCTCGTCCACGAAGAGGGTGATGGGCTTTCCGGCGCGCAGTGAGTCAGCCACCCACGCGCTGCGCGGGTCCAGCGGCGTAAACTCGGTGATCAGCGAGGTCCGAACGATGGCCGCCGCTGGCAACTGCTTGCGAACATGCTCCTCAGCGCGCGCCTTCCAGCGCCCATACTCATGGACCGGGCAGGGGGTGGCACTCTCGGGATAGGGTGCATTCTCGCCGTCCAGCAGCGCATCGGTGCTCATGTAGATCAGCGTTGCGCCCACCGCCTGACAGCCCGCCACCACATTGCGGGTCGCCGCCCAGATATCTCGCTCTCCCTCGTCCATCGAAAAGGCAGTGTGGAAGACGAGGCCTGGCTGTAGGTGGTCAAAGAGTGCCTGCACCGCCTCTTCCTCGGCCAGGTCGATGGAATGCGCTGTTGTACCCACCACCGGCGTATGGCGCTGCGTGGCGTGTAGCTCTAGTCCAGGGGGTGCGAGTTTCAACAGTGTGCGTCCCAGCAGCCCGGCTCCCCCGGTTACGAGGACACGAGGAGTACTACCCATCATCTACGCCAAAGCGGCCCAGCGCCGCACGGGCCGCGGCCTGCGCGGCCACCTGCTTGGAGCGCCCCTGGCCCATGCCAAGCACCTCCTCCCCCGCGAGCACCTGGATCGTGAACAGGCGCTCGTGGTCTGGTCCCTCCTGGGCGATGACCTTGTAAACCGGAGTCAGCCCCAACTCGGCCTGGGAAAGCTCCTGAAGCAAACTCTTGGCATCCTTGACGCTACCCAGTTGCCTCACCGCTGGCTCCAACCAGTGGTCTACCCAGAGTCGCACCGCGTCCATTCCCTGGTCCAGGTACATGGCAGCCACCAATGCCTCAAAGGCATCGGCGAGCAGCGAGGGGCGCGAGCGCCCCCCACTTGTCTCCTCGCCGCGTCCCATGAGCACCTGCGGCCCCAGATTGATCTGCTCCGCAAAACGCGCCAGGGCTTCCGTGCGAACCAGCGCCGCGCGCAGCGCCGACAGATCGCCCTCGCGCATATCGGGTAGATGGTTGAAAAGATATTCGCCCACCAGAAAGTCGATGATGGCGTCCCCCAGAAACTCCAGCCGCTCATTGTGGGGAACAGGGTGATCGAGCACCTCGTTCAGGTAGGAGCGATGGGTGAGGGCGCGCAGGAGCAGGGTAGAATCATTGAAGTGGAACCTGATGGATGTCTGAAACTCAGCAGCCGACGGCATCTACCCCTCGAATTCTTTGATGATGATGGTCGCGTTGTGGCCCCCGAAGCCAAAGCTATTCGACATGACCGTGCGTACCTTCTGCTCCCGGACCGTGTTGGGCACATAGTCCAGGTCGCAGCCATGCTCGACATCGGGATTGTCCAGGTTGACCGTCGGGTGAATCTTGCCCTCCAGAATGGTCTTGATCGCCACCACGCCCTCCAGAGCGCCCGCTGCGCCAAGAAGATGGCCCGTCATGGATTTGCTACTGGAGATAGGCACCTTGTAGGCATAGTCGCCAAAGACTGTCTTGATCGCCGCCGTCTCTTCCTTGTCATTGGCCAGGGTGCTGGTGCCGTGGGCATTGATATAGTCGATGTCCTCGGGTCGGAGCCCTGCCTTCTTTAATGCGAGGCGCATCGCTCGGGCCGCGCCCTCGCCGCCCTCGGGGGGCGCGGTGAGATGGTAGGCATCCGTGCTCATGCCGTAGCCAACGACCTCGCCCAGGATAGTGGCTCCGCGCTGCTGCGCGTGCTCCAGCGATTCCAGCACCAGGGTGGCCGCGCCCTCGCCGATGACAAAGCCATCGCGGTCCCGGTCAAAGGGGCGCGAGGCACGCTCGGGGTCATCGTTGCGCTGCGTGAGCGCGGTGGTGCGATGGAAGGCCGCCATGCCAAACGGCGTGAAGGGAGCCTCGGTTCCGCCCGCGAGCATTACATCGGCATCCCCGCGCCGGATAATCTCTGCGCACTCGCCGATGACATGGGTACCCGTGGCACAGGCCGAGACAATGGCGTAGGAGGGGCCGCGCAGGTTGAATGTCACACCCACGACCCCCGAGGCCATGTTGGGCAGCATATAGGTCGCGGTGAAGGGGCTCACGCGCATCGGCCCCTTTTCCAGCAGCGTCTTGTGGCTATCGAAGATCGTTTCCAGCCCACCGATGCCCGTACCAATAAGATTCCCGTAGCGGTCTCCCTGCTCGTTGGACTCGACGCGCAGCTCGGCATCCTCCATCGCCTGCGCCGATGCCGCGAGCGAGTAGACCACATTCAGGTCCATCCGGCGCGCCTCTTTCTTGGAGACGAGGTGCTCGTAATCGCCAATATCGAAATCCGAGACCTGCGCGCCGATCTTTGTCAGAAAATCAACAGGATCGAAGCGCTCGATGCGCCGCACGACCCGCTTGCCCTGGAGCAGGGCCTGCCAGGTACTCTCCACATTATTGCCGAGCGGGTTGACGGTACCGAGGCCCGTCACCACCACGCGGCGACCATATCCATTGTTATTCACACCAACCTCCAACAAATCTGATGGGTTATTATTTCAGCGAAAAAGCCCCTTAATCAGTTAAGGGGTCTCTCTCCATAGGCGCTCAAGGTGCTCCACAACCTCAAGAAAGGATTCTCGATATTGGGTGCGCCCCTGACCATTCTCAAAAACACCTTCGCCATATTGGAGTTGCGTTCTGAGTGCCTGAAGCTTTCTGCTAATCTCTTCATCGGTACGAGTTTCGGAGACTGCTTTGAAAAAGGTTATCCAATGAAGGAGGCGAACACCCAGGTAATCCTGAGCCTTAATACCAGCCATATATTCGTCAAGAATGCCTGCCCTAGCGATTCGACCGAAGTTGCCACCTTTATCCTGCTCGGCTTTATCAGAGGATTCCTGCTTGCTACTTGGGTAAGGATGTTGATTTTCCAGGGGGGGCTCAAGAATTCGGGAATTTTCGCTGCGCTCTGAGCGCGATCGCTGCCAATAGTAATTTCGGTACTCAGCCGCATAGCGCGCTAGTTCTCGGTACGGAGTCAAGAGTCGGGGGGTACCTGATATAACTTCGGACAGAAGCCACGGAACGACGACGAGCAGATCGGCCTCCGAGCAGGCGCTCGGCGTCACCTGATATCTAAAACTAGGCTCGCCCTCCTTGCTCAGGACATACCATGATTTTAGTTCAATACCAAACAGAATATCGCGCTCGTCTCGCAAATTTCTCAATAAGACATCTGGGAATGTCTGGGCCTGACGTACAAAAGCATAATTGGTATATTCGTTCTCGGGATCCCAGAGGGTACGAAGTGCATTAAGGATTACCACAACCTGATTGTCGATGACAGTTGTAAATGCGGCTCCAACCGAAAAAATCTCAGTGACATTAATCCCCTTAACCACCAACTCGGTTTGAAAGTGATTCGGAAGCGCATAAAAAAGTGCGTTCACCCGCTCCCATAGTGTGAAATGAATCCAGCTTTCACTTGGAGGAGTTCTGATGGGGGATTCTGTTATAAACACATTTAACCTGTTTTTCTAGATGGCTCTATGTTAAACAGAGGCATCGAGTGCTCTTTCAATCGTCCTACTGCTATATGGAAGATGTTTTTATCAATCTCTGCGCAGCAAGCAGTACGGCCTAGGAGGTAGGCAGCCAAACCCGCCGTACATAACCCGCCGAAGGGCTCCCAGATGACATCGCCGGAGTTGGATGATACCTCCAGAAGCAATTTGATGAGCTTGAGCGGTTTTTGGTTCAAATGCGCGTATTTGGAAGAGCCACGCACCTTGATGCGCTCGCCGTTGTGAAGGGGTGGATGTTCCCACACATTCGTTACGCCATACTTGCCATCGAATTTGGCGAAGAGCCGGGTATAGCTCTCGCGGCTTAAAGCACTTATTCCATCAATCGAAAAATATGGCCTTCCTCGCTCTGCACCATTTACATTGGCGTAGGCAACGAGTTTCTCGAATACCTCTGGGAGCGGGGCATACCACAGGTGATCTTTGGTGAAGTATTTCCGACTGGCTGCGTTTGCCACCCCACATGCCTCGTTGGTTTTGTATAGCGGTAATCCCGTACGTTCCCACTCATGACGAAGCCATTCTTTCAGAGTAAGCGTCCTATCACCAACAGAAAATCCAGGTCGTTTGACGTACTGAACACAAATTTCAGTTACAACAGGGAAGCCCTTCAGCGTTGGAAGATTGCAGTTTCCAGCAATATGCTGAATACCCTTGTTCCAGGTATTGCAGCCAACATACTCCCAGCCTTGTTCATCAAGAATTGGGTGGACGGTTGCCCATCCTATTTCGGTGTTCCAAAACCAGAGAGTGGTCCCGGCTCTGGCATAGGTCGACCAGGCAGCAATATGCTCCTTATACCATGCTCGCAATCTTGCAGGCTCATGCGCGTCGCCCTTAAACCCAGACACACCATATCCCCCATCAGAGATGATGACGTCGGGGCACGGCCACTCAGCGTACAGCGAGAGGACATCCTGGTTATGGATACTTACCTCATCGATTTTGAAGAATTTATCCTCACGCATTCTGCAATCCCTTGACCCTATGGTATAGCAACGATTGTAGCACAGCCGAGTGACCCAAATGGTCTTTCAGGCTTTCAGGGCGTTTCAAAAAGCTTACGAACTTTAGCTCTGGAGCCATCCCTTATTAGCCAATTCTCTGCGTAGAGGTGTGTTTATAATTGTAGGTGCCTTCGCGATATAGGTGCGCGCCTTGGTCTGTGACTCCGGAGAGAGATTTTGAAGATACGCTAGTGCATTTTCCACTGAGAACTCGCATTTTGCCTTGTCTTGGAAGTTAGATGGCAAGTCAGTCCATATTATCGCATCAAACTGATTATTTCTAGCCCAACCAACAATGGAATCAATAATATCCAAATATCTACTTTGGTGAGTATTATCTAGCAAGTTGACAAAACCTATCATTTTTCTTGTTGTCCCTTCCCGTTCCTGTAAATCACTAAGGGCTTCATCAAGATTTATTCGGGAACTGGAAGCATAATAGACAGGAATAGGTTCACCATTTAACGCATCTATAACCAACGTTAGTGACCCACCTCTTGTATTGGAGATTCGCGAAAATTCCAGGGGCAATTTAGGTCCCCCAGATGACCAAGCATTGGCTAATGGTAGATTACGCTGATCCCAAATTAGTGATCCCCAAGCCAATATAGCTATTCTCATGACTTTTCCCCTGCGCTTTCAAATAGATTCACTGGCTTATCAGCACAAAAACGGCTTCACTATCTACAAATATAATTCATTTTAGTCTTGAAATTCTCTCTCAAAGTTAGATTCTTTCCCTCCCTCAGTTCATGCACATAACCTTCAAAAACCTCCAGCAATTTCCTGTGAAATAGTTTCCTATTGATGAACAAACCCTTTTTAGTAGGAGAGTCGGCCACTATTTGGGGATAATCTATACGTATGCGCGAATCCTCCAGTATTTCAGCCTGATGCAAAATCCCGCACCTTATCGTCTTGTAAAATTTTTTTACCCTAGCGGTATCGAAATCTGGATGGAAGTAATGAGTGAGGAACTTTTCAAAATGATCACCCCCTTTCCCCTTGGGAGTTTTTTCAACACCCTGCCTAAATTGCTCCAGAGTTTCAATCAAGAGGCAATCCAGTCCCATAATGGCAAATCCCGAAAATAGTCGAACTCTTGTATCTCCAGATTGTTCTATAGCCTCAATAATATTCAAAAATCTCCCTTGGATGCGGTCCACGAAAATATCAATCCCCTTTTGCCAATCATGCTCATTATTGGCAGTGAGGTCCAGGGCTCGCCAATCTTTGTCCGTGTACCTAGGGGAAATATCCATGTTTTCGATCCTCCAGTGAGTAATACTAACTTTGCACATTCAGGACAGGGACTAGAAATCGCGCCTTTGGGCGTGCCGTGTATTGGTCCATAGCAACCTACAGAGCGTCGGCGCAGGCCGACGCCCAGCCGCAGGCTTCCAGCCGCGATTTCTAATCGCTTGGCAATCTTTAAAGCGTTCCTTCCGTCACGAGCGCGATGCCCTCGCCCTCGCTGACATGGCCGATGGGGTAGCCATGAATCCCCTCCTCGTCCAGCGCCATGAGAAGAGCGTCGGTTTTCGATGCAGAAACGGCAATGAGGAGCCCGCCGCTGGTCTGAGGATCCCATGCCACCTCGATGTAGGGGGGCTCCACGCTCTTGTCTACCGTAACCTTCGTGAAAAAGTCCCGGTTGCGTTTGGCTCCGCCCGTCACCTTGCCCTCCCTGGCGTAGATCAGGGCACCCGTCAGAAGGGGCAACGTGTTCGCATGGAGCACCATGCCGACGCCGCTTGCCTCCGCCATCTCGCTGGCATGGCCCAGCAGCCCGAAGCCGGTGATGTCGGTGCAGGCGCTCACGCCCACGCGCCGCATGGCCGCCGCTCCCCCACGGTTCAATGCGCTCATGACCTTGATGGCCTCTGCCAGATGCGCCTCCTCGTGGAGCGCATCGGCACGCGCGGCGGTGGCGATGATACCGCTCCCCAACGGCTTAGTCAGGATCAACTGGTCGCCCGGCTGCGCGCCCGCCAGCGTCACGATATGGTCCGGGTGAATGGTTCCTGTCACCACGAGGCCGAACTTCGGCTCCGCGTCTGTGACCGTATGCCCCCCGGCGACGACGCCGCCCCCGGCGCGCACTACCTCGGCGGCCCCCAGGAAAATCTCGGCGATCATCTCGCGCGGCAGGTCGGCGGGGAACCCCGCGATGTTGAGCGCCAGGAGCACCTCGCCGCCCATAGCGTAGAC
>JACCSL010000319.1 GCA_013812995.1 Ardenticatenales bacterium
TGTTCCTTCTCGAAGACGGCCATGTATCCTGGCAGCAGGTCGTCCTCCAGGGCTGTATAGACGGTGATATTTTCCTGCGCTGGGGCTGCCCCCGGAACGGTACAGGCCAGCAGAGAGGAGAGGAGCAAAAAAATGAGTAGTGTTGTTAGCCGCTGTGGTGTTGGGTGGCTCATCTGGCAAGCATCCTCCTGGTTTTGTGATAAAGGGAATAACGACGAGTGTTCCAAGACACATCACTCAAATGAGAGGAAACAAAAATGAGGGGGCTCTGGCTAAGTTCCTATATTCTACCTTGAAGTAGCGCCCTATACAATGGGGGGTACTGCGAGAAAAGAGCACGCAGGGATTGACGGCGGGGAAAAGCTGCGCGACAATGGGCACCGTCAAAGGCGCAGGCGATGGGACGAGGGGGAGGTGGAAGCGTGTGGGGCAAAAAGGAGCCAAAGCGGGACCCGAAGGAGGTCGCGGCCGAGGAGGCACGGGCAGCACTCGACACCCTCCTACGTCAGATCCAGCAGAATATGGCCGTCCGCAACTGGGACGCGGTGGATCAGGGCACCCTGAAGACCATGCAACTGCTACACAAAACCTCCGAGCTTGCGCCTGTCACGCAGAGCGTGCTGGCTGAGCTACACGGACGCTGGGGCCTCGTGATGATCGAGCAGCGCCGCTTCGAGGAGGCACACAAGCACCTCGCCCTCGCCGAGCAACTCTTCAATGTAGATCAGGGCGAGGCCGTGGCGCTGGCCGCTCGGGACAAGATCACCCTGGAGGGCACGGGGCCTGAGATCGACCTGACGCTGGCGCTGGCGGTGCTCCGGGCCCTGGCGGAGAGCGCCGTACGCATTGGCGATCCCAACGGCGGGGCGCTGCTGGTACAGGTCGTAGATGTAGCAGACATGGTGGGAAGCGATGAGGAGCGCTGGGAGGCGCGGGAGCGGCTCGCAACCTTTACCTCGGTGGCCGGAGCATGGGAGGATCTCCTGGCGATTGCCAAGGATATGGGGCGCTTCGCACAGGAACAACGCAATCTGCACTACCTGCTGACTGCCATGCGTCTCTTCTCCGAGTCCTATATCGGCATCAAGGAGATGGACAAGGCCATCGCCGCGCAGCGCCTAGTGGTTGACATTGCACGCTTTATCCAGGATTCTTCTCTGGCGACGGAAGAGGCGGAACTGTCAAAGCTCCATGCGGCGCTATAGCTTGCACCTTTCCCCCGCCGGGAGTAGGATAGGAAAAAATACCAGGTATCATCCTGGCATTTATCGGGCAGAGGGCATACCTCAAAGAGGAGGGTACATGGCATCGGGGACAACCAACCCCTGGCACATGGCGCTAGAACAGTTTAACAACGCCGTGCAATATTTGGAGTTGGATCCGGGGATCATTGATTTCATCCGTCTCCCCAAACGCGAGTTGACGGTCAATTTTCCCGTCAAGATGGATGATGGCAGCGTCAATGTCTACACAGGGTATCGTGTCCACCACAACACGGTTCGTGGCCCCACGAAGGGCGGTATTCGGTATCACCAAGATGTGACGCTGGATGAGGTCCGTGCCCTGGCGATGTGGATGACCTGGAAGTGCTCCCTGGTAAATATTCCCTATGGTGGCGCGAAGGGCGGCATCATTGTGGACCCCCGTCTGCTGAGCATGAGCGAGCTGGAGAACATGACGCGCCGTTTCACCAGCGAAATCTCGCTCTTCATCGGCCCGGACAGCGACATCCCCGCCCCCGACGTTGGTACCAACCCTCAGACGATGGCCTGGTTGATGGACACGTACTCCATGCACGCAGGCTACACGGTGAATGCCGTCGTGACGGGCAAGCCGGTTCCGATTGGTGGCTCGCTGGGTCGCGCCGATGCGACGGGCGTGGGTGTTATGTTTGCCGCGCGCCAGGCCATGCAGAAGCTCGGGATGCCCCTGGAAGGTAGCCGCGTGGTGGTGCAGGGCTTCGGCAACGTGGGCTCGGTCTCCGCCCGCTCGATGCACGAGATCGGCTCCAGGGTCACGGCGGTCAGCGATGTCTACGGTGGCATCTACAACGAGGATGGCCTGGATATTCCTGCGCTCATGGAGCATGTCCGCAAAAGTGGTAAGGTCACGGACTACCCCAAGGGCGAGGAGATCAGCAATGCCGATCTGCTGACGATTCCCTGCGATGTGCTCATCCCCGCCGCGCTCGAAAACCAGATTCATCAGGACAACGTGGGCCGCATCGATACCAAGCTCATCGTGGAGGGTGCCAACGGTCCCACCACGCCCGAGGCGGACCGTATGCTGCGGGAGCGGGGCATCGTGGCGGTGCCGGACATCCTCGCGAACGCGGGCGGTGTCACGGTCTCCTACTTCGAGTGGGTGCAGGGGCTACAGAGCTTCTTCTGGAGCGAGAAGGAAATCTTCGAGCGTCTGGAGCGCATCATGACCACCGCCTTCGAGGATTGCTGGTCGATGGCGGAACGCAAGAACGTGGATATGCGCACTGCTGCCTCTATCCTCGCTATCGCGCGCGTCGCCGAGGCCACCGAGCTGCGCGGTATTTACCCGTAGAACGGAAAGTCAAAGGTCAAAAGTCAAAAGTGAACGACAAGGGGGCTGCTTTCGTAAGGGAGCGGCCCCTTTTTTATGCTATGGGAACGAGATTTCCTGATATGCGCCGATATCAATCTGTTCAACAGCATTCCGGACGGACTCAATGTGCGCTTGAATCCGAGGCCACGAGGTGGACCGCAAAACCAATATGGCAATCTGTCTTTCAGTGAGATTTTGCTGATACTGGAGGTTTTGATCTGTGGTGATGAGCAACTGATATCCAGCCTGCTCGGCGGCATCCAGCAACTGACCATTGGTAAGGTCTGACCACCCCTGTTCGTAGGCGGTGCTGATGATATGCCCAACGAGGTAACGCCGCAACGGAACAGGGGTTCCCTG
>JACCSL010000341.1 GCA_013812995.1 Ardenticatenales bacterium
GAATTGGGCGCTGCGCAGGCGATCATTTGACATCCGAATCGCCTTCTCAAAGTGCGTAATGGCCTCTTCTACACGATTTGTGCGAGCACAGGCAATACCCAGAGCCTCTTCCAGATCTGTATCGGGCGGCATAAAGGTTCCACCCGGACGGGCGTAGGCCGCCAGCGCTGAACGGTAGGCTTGCTCCAGGAACGTATAGGCCTCCTCATCTGCATAGTGTTGGAGGGCCTGGATCCCAGCAGCAAGGTTCGTCTGGAAGACACGTTTCGGATTACGGTTCACCACACCCAGCGCGTAGTGCTGGGCGAGGGCATAGATGGCTTCGTCTCCTTGCGCCCCCTGCTCATCCAGCACCTCGCTGATACGCTGATGCAGCGCCCGAGCCTCACCAGGCTCTATCAGGGCCAGGAGGGCTTCCCGCACTCTGCTGTGGACGAAAAGGAATTCTCTCTCCACCTCCTGCGTAATCAGGCGGGCCTCAATTGCCTCGCGCAACGATTCCAGGATGGCCTCTAGCCCCACCCCATGAAGCGTTGCCAGCAGCTCCGGTTGAAAGTGGAGCCCCAGGAGTGCCGCCGTGCGGAGGATCTCTCGAGCACGCACGCTCAACTCTCCCAGCCGCCGGATAGCCAGTTGGAGAATATCTGTGGGTAAATGGAGTTGCTCCAGCCCCGCCATGTCGACCACCCAGCTTCCCCAAGAGGGGCGCAATAGCCCGGCGTCCAACATGGAGGCGATATACTCCTTGACGGCAAAGGGATTACCATTGCTTCTAATGGTAATCTGACGGACGATGGACTGATCTAGTTGACTTCCTCCCAGGAGGGCCTCGATCAGCCTTGCGACGTCCTCCTCCCTCAACGCACCGAGGGTAATCCTCGCTATGATAGATTCTTCCATACCCGCGATGACACGTTGCAGATCTGCCAGGCTGTTAGGGCCATTGCGGGAAGTCCCCACCAGCAACAGAGGGGCTTCCCGTAGTCGGTGAGCCAGCCGCTTCAATATCTGGCGGCTTGCCTCATCGATCCATTGCACATCATCAAGGAAGAGAACCGCTCCGTCATGGGTCCGCGCCAGAGCAAGAAGGAACTCTACTACCGCGTCAAAAAAGATATCCTGGGCATTGGCTGTTTCTGAAATATCCGGGATATCCTTGAGGAAATCAGAGAATCGGGGGGAAAGGCGCTTCAGCAGGGGGGCAAATTCCCCCATTGTCGCCCAGAGTTGTGCCTCTGCTTCCTGCCGTGGTGTGTCGGTCAGCCGCCGAATCTGACTGAGAAATGTATCGAGGGCCTCGCGCAGAGGGGCAAAGGGAACAGGATTTCCACGGACTGCCCTGCCCTCAAGCACCAGGGATTCTTGCGCCCGAATCTGCTGTAGGAACTCACCCACTAAACGCCCCTTGCCACTGCCCGTCTCTCCCTGTACCAGGACAAAAAGCCCCTTGCCTTCCAGAACATGCTGCCAGGTCTGTTGAAGGAGATCCAATTCCGCCTGTCGTCCCAGGAGCGCCACATCGTCAAGAATGCTAGGATAGTGATCGCATTTACCGAGCGGAGAAGATTGTCCAGCCTGAAAAGCAGTATCCAGCACCTCCACCTGCTCCAGATCAAGCAATAAGCCTTTGCCGGTCTGATAGCGGTCATCGGGATCCTTGTGGAGCAGCTTGGCGATGATAGCGGCGAGAGCGGGGGAAATAGCGGGGTTTAGCAGGCAAACATCGGGAGCTGGGATGACGGCATGTTGACGGATCAACTCGCCAACATCCTCGGCCCGGAAGGGCGGTTGGCCCGTCGCGCACTCAAAGAGCACCACACCCAGAGCATACAGGTCCGAGCGGCGGTCAACAGGGCGTTTCAACATTCCTGTTTGCTCGGGCGCGCTATAGATGAACGTGCCTGCAATCTGCCCGTTCTCTTTACCCTCCGTTGTCGCCCTGGTGGCAAAGCCAAAATCGATCAGCCGCGCAGCCCCTTTTTTATCAATGAGGATATTCTGCGGCTTGATATCCCGATGCACGAGATCCTGTCGATGAACCTCTATCAGAGCACCAATCACCTCATTTGCCAGCCGGATAATTGCATCTTGGGCGAGGAGGCTTTGGGCGAGGACGGAGGCCAACGTCTGTCCCTCCACATATTCCATGATCAAGTAGGGATGTCCCGCTACCTGCCCCACCTCCATGATGGTGGCGAGCCCGGCGTGATGAACCCTGGCCAGAATTCCTGCCTCGCGCCGGAAGCGCAGAAAAGCGTCCTCTCGGGTAGCCGAAAGAGATTTCAGGACTTTGACAGCATAGGTCTGTCCCGCACGCTCTGCGCGATACACGATACTATCAGCACCGCGTCCAATCTCGCTGATAAGTTGTATATTGGGGATCTCTAGGACATCTTCTTTCATAAGGTCAGCGCCAGGAGACCCACGACCTTGAGGCGTGGGAGGAATGGCGCGGCAAAGAGACGCATTGCCACACCAAGCTCTGGCAATTCCTTTCTATTGGTAAGCATAGCCATCCATGTGGTGACGGAGGCGACAATAGCGATAACTAATGCCCTCGACCAGCGCACTGGCGGTGCGGATGTTAAAACTGCCGGTGGCGCGCACGGCGATGCGGCC
>JACCSL010000370.1 GCA_013812995.1 Ardenticatenales bacterium
TTCCCCTTTTAGGGGCCTACTTGGTGACTTTCCGTTCTCCCCGCCAACGCTATCATAGACAGTGCAAGCACTCAGGATAGCAACGAAAGGAACAGAGAGATGGCGTTGATTGTTCGACATTATGACAATCCACAGCGTGCGCACGAAGCGGTCGAGGCACTGCAAGATGCAGGGATTGGGGATGCACAGATCGGCTTTCTGACGAAGAAGGGGATACAGGGACATTTCCATGCCCCGCCGGAGTTGGGCAGCGACATGCGCGGGGCCGAGGGCGCAACCCTGGGCACCCTGGCCGGAATGGTCACGGCCGTGGCCGCGCTCGCCACCCCGATTGGGCCCATCATCGCGGCAGGCCCCCTCTTTGGGGTACTGGTGGGCGCGCTGGCGGGCGCAGCCACGGGCGGCCTTGTTGCCTCAATGGTAGACTTTGGCATCGACGAGGAGTCGGCCAGGCGACTCGCTGCCACGCTGGAGGATGAGCAGGCGCTCTTGCTCTCGGTGGAGGTACCGCAGCGCCGGGAGGCAGAGATTCGCGAGCTGCTGGCGCAAACCGATGCGCTTCATGCGGACGAATTGAGCTTTTTCCAGGCGTATCATCAGGAGCACCAGGAGATTGACTTCGAGGAGTTTGCGGAAGGCTATCACTACGGCTACCGCGCGGCGGCCCACCATCAAAAACCATTTGCCGAGGTAGACCTTGCGATGCGCATGGACTACCTCGGCGACTATGAGATTCACCGCGAGGCCATAGAGATCGGCTACAACCGCTACATGGATACAATACAGGTGATGAAAGAGCAGGAAAGCTGACCCACGTCTAGCGGTCGCGCTGCTCCAGAAGCTCCTCTAGTCGTGTCACCATCTGGTCCAGGGCGCTGAAGGCGCGCTCGACGGGTTCCGGGGTGGTCAAATCTACCCCGGCCCGCTTGAGTGCCTCCAGCGGATACAGCGAGCTCCCCGCCTTGAGAAACTCCAGGTAGCGCGCCACCGCGTCCGGCTCGCCAGAGCGGACGCGCTCTGCCAGCGCGTAGGCCCCGGCGATGCCCGTTGCGTACTGGAAGACGTAAAAATTGAGATACATGTGGATCGGGAACTGCGCCCAGGTGATGCCAACACGCGAGCGATCCATCACCACCTCGCTCCCGTATCCCTCCTGGAAGAGATCGGCCATCAAGTCGATCATCCCGTCGGCCGAGAGCCCCTCGCCACGCTCCACCCGCTCGTGCAGCTCTAGCTCAAAGCGGGCCAGTGTCGGCATGATGAAGAAATAGCGATGGAAATTCTTGGAGAGGGCCTCTTCCAGAAGGGCAATCTGGAACTCGGGGTCGGGGTTGTTCTCCAGCAGGTAGCCGCGCACCAGGGCCTGGTTGAAGTTCGACGCGACCTCCGCCGCGAAGATGGTGTAGCGCGAGTAAGCCATCGGTTGCGTCTGCCAGCTGTAATACGAGTGCATAGAGTGGCCAATCTCGTGCGCCAGGGTGCTCATGCTGTTGAGGTCGTTGTTATAGCTCATCAGGATGAAAGGATGCGTACCCGGTGTGCCCGTCGAAAAGGCCCCCGAGCGCTTGCCCTGGTTGGGGTAGATGTCCACCCAGCGCTGCTCCGCCAGGCCGCGTCGCATGAGGGTACAGTACTCCTCGCCTAGCGGGGTCATGCCTGCGCACACCCACTCCACGGCCTGATCGTAGGAGATATTTTCCTTCTCCGTCATCAGAGGCGCTTTTGTGTCATAGACATGAAGTTTGTCGTATCCGAGCGTGCGCCGCCGGAGCGCCCAGTAGCGGTGCCAGATCGGCACATGGCGGCGATAGCTATCGAGCAGGCTGTAAAACACCTCGACTGGGAGATGATCCTCGGAGAGCGATGCCTCCAGGGCGGAGCTATAGCGGCGCGCGCGACCCACGAAGACATTCTGTTTGACGCCCGTAATTACGACGTTGGCGATGCTGTTCTTGAAAGCCAGGTGGGCATCCGCGTAGCGCTCCCAGGAAGTGCGGCGCACCTCACGGTCCCCGTCCGTCAGCAGAGCGTTGATATTGCCCTGCGCAATCGGCAGGGTTTGTCCCTCGCTGCTCTCCGCCTCGCCCATGCTCAGGTCGCCGTCTACGAGCAGCGAGTGCGTCATGGTGGCGGTGCGGAAGGGATCGTTCACGCGCCCCAGGATTTCTTCGACCTCGGGAGAGCGGATGTGAGCGTGGCGATCCGCCAGTTCCTCGACGTAGTGCTCGTAAATCGCCAGGCGCGGCTCGTCTTTGATCCAAACACGCAGGGTATCCAGGCCAATTGCCAGAATCTCCGGATCGGCAAAGGCGATGGCACCCTGGGCCTGCGAGGCCATCGCCCGCCCCCGCTGATTGATGGCCTGCGCTCCCTGATCGGCCACATTGACGCTGTAGCGCAGAGTGCCGTAAGTAACGATCTTGCCGACTTGTCGCCCGAGCGCATCTACACTCTCGAA
>JACCSL010000405.1 GCA_013812995.1 Ardenticatenales bacterium
CATTTCTTGAGTTTGCAGGGGGAGGAATGAAGCAATGACACTTCAACACGTTACCGTCACGCTCAAAACGGTCAGCCCGCTCTTTATGGGTGGCATCGACCCGTGGGGAGCGCCCGAACTGCGTCCCGCGAGCATTCGTGGGGTCCTGCGCTGGTGGTTGCGGGCACTGGCAGGAGCCAGGGTGGCGGGCGGGCGACCTGTGACGCTCACGGATGTCCATCGTGCCGAGGCAACTGTGTTTGGCGAGACCGACAGCGCCTCGTCGATTATCGTGCGGGTACAGGAGGGGACAACGGGTCCCCCAAAGCCCAAGCATGACTTCACGCGCCAGGAGCGGAACGCGCTGAACTATCTCTGGTATGGGCTGCATCAGCGCCAGGGAAGAGGGAAGGATCTCCAGATTCGTTACCGTCCGTTGTTCCCGCCCGGTGAATCGTTCAAGATCCGCCTCCAGGTTAGGCCCACGAGGTATGACCGGAGCCAGAGTTTTGAGGAGGCGTGCCGTGCGCTCTGGCTGCTCATGACGTTGGGGGGTCTAGGGGCACGCTCGCGGCGGGGGAGTGGGATTCTCGTAGTAAACGAACTAGAGGGGGAGTGGCCCGCCAACGTTCCCCAACCTTATCAGGGGGAAGCCAATTCCCCACGCGCCCTGGTGAGCCTTCTGACGCAGGGCCTCCACGACCTCCACGGAGCCCGCATGGAAAAATACCCCAACCCCCTCCCCTATGCCAACCTTCGCCCGGACCGCTATACCCTCGTCGTCTTTGACAAAGTGTGGAATGATTGGGAGTCGGCCTTGACAGAATTGGGCGAGGCATTCCGTGATTTCCGCAGCCGCCACCAACCTGACTATGACACGGTAAAAAACTTCATTCTTTCAGGGCGGGCGGCGCAGACGGTCGAGCGGGCGGCCTTCGGCCTACCGCTACCCTTCTACTATCGCTCGCTGAATGGGGGCAAGGCCACAGTCGAGGGGGACGGGTATGACCGCTCTGCCTCGCCCCTGCACTTTCGTCTCTGGCCGCTCCAGGATGGAAAGAAGATGGCAGCAGGATTTCTCCTGTTCAAGTCTCCGCTCTTGCCGCCGCGCGAGGGACGCCTACTCCTGCGTAGATCCGGAGGCACCACTACAGTGTCCGTGCCGTCGCAGCGCGCGATCCTCGCCTTCCTGAGCGAGCTAGAGACGCCCAATAGTGAGTTTCACATCGCCCCGATGTTGGCGGTGGGACCATGAGTGTCTACCTGGCATTCTCCATCGGCCCGGTGCAGACCTTCATCGCCGAGGCGCGGCGAACCCAGGACCTCCGCTTTGGCTCCTACGTGCTGGCCCAACTGGCGCGCGAGGCCGTCTCGGCGGTGGAGCGGGTAATGGAAGGGTCTGTCATCTATCCTATCCCGCTAGACCCTGACATCACGGAAAAAGCGAAACGCTCCGTGGCGGTCCCGAGCCAACTGCTAGCTGTCTTTTCCGAGGAGAAGCAGGCGGTAGAGGCGGCTAAATATGCAGCGGCGGCAGTTCAGGCTGAATGGGATCGCGTGGCAGACAGGGTTCGCAAAAAGCTGGAAACATTGCCTGACTTCAACAAAGGGGCGTGGGAGGAGCAGGTGCAACGCTTCCCCAAGATATATTGGGTCACCTACGACGATCATGACCAGAGTGCTTCCTATGGCGAGTCAATTCGCCAGGTCGAGCGGGCGCTACACCTCCGCAAGCGGCTGCGTGATTTCGAGGCGACGCACGATGAGGGCTTGAAGTGCTCTGTCTGTGGGCTGCGAGCGGTGATAGGGAAGACTCCCTTCTGGGATGCCCTGAGCCGTCGGGTCAATGAGAGCCAGATCAAGGCGAGCAGCAACGAAAAACTTTGCGCGGTCTGTACGACCAAACGCTTTGCCCTGGCCTATGCCTATAGCCCTGAAAGCTATCCCTCCACCAGCACGATGGCCGCAGCTCCGTTTATTCGCGCGTTGGTAGAGCAGTTTCAGCAGGATCCGGTAAGCGAGGTGAAAGAGGCACTGGAACGGCATAGGCAGGCGTTGGACGAACTCAAGGGGGAAAGCAATAATGGTCGCTTTTTTAATCTCTCGAACCCCCTGCCTGATTTCAAGAAGTTTCAACCCAACCCCGGGATACCACGCAACCCTGCCCTCGAACTGTTGCGCTGGGATGGCGACACGCTCTTCCCCGAAACCTTCGCGCCTAACCGCCTGAAGAACGACTATGGGATTGATCTGAAGGATACAACGTTGGGTCCGGTGGTGAGCGAAGCCGCGCAGGCCACACGGGCCCTTATCGGGGTGGTAAGGCGGCAGTTGCCAGATGTCCGGCCCCCCACGCCCTACTATGCCCTGATTCTCATGGATGGCGACCGCATGGGAGAGTTGCTCCGGGAGGCTCCCAACAAAGGTTGGCACCAGAGCTTCAGTCGCGCCCTGGGCATTTACGCGGACGAGACCGTTCCCAAAATTGTGGAGCAAGAGCATGCGGGGCGACTGGTCTATGCCGGAGGGGATGATGTGCTCGCCCTGGCCCCTATCGACGAGGCGTTGCAGATCGCTGAACGCCTGCGCCAGGCATTTTGCGAGGCCATTCGTGAGGCCCTTGAGGCGCTTGAGGCCCCCCCCCTTCTACCTCCCGACATGAGCGGGGGAATCGCCATCGCGCACCACATGAGCCCGCTGGAGGTGGCGCTGCGGGGTGTGCGCGAGGCCGAGAAGGCGGCAAAGGGGGCCTATGGTCGGAGCGCACTGGTGGTGCGGCTGGTGAAGCGCTCCGGTGTCCCCATGCAGATGGGAATGCAGTGGGGAGCATACCAGGAGGGAGCGTCCAAGAACCCGCGAGTTGGCCTCTTTCAGCAGCTCCAGGATGCCTTTCGAGGGAAGCAGCTCGCGTCCCGCTTTGCACATCGCCTCTTTGAGGAAGCCCCTGTCTTGGCGGGCTTACCCGAGGC
>JACCSL010000419.1 GCA_013812995.1 Ardenticatenales bacterium
GAATTGGAGCGAGCCTCGAAGGCCGACTCTTCGGGGTTGGCTCCAGTCCCTACCTTTCCCCATACTCACCTCTCCCCTTCATCCGTGTGATAGCAGGCCCGTTTCTTGCAGGTTCTTTTGCAGTGCAAAGGACAGACAAGGAAAGCGGCTCTATCAACCGCCTTTTCTTTTCTCGTCCGGCCATTTCCACCTACCTATTCGGAGAAAAGAAAGCCATGAACGGTAATCTCAATCAGCCTCATCGCTACACAGCTATGCTGGGCAACCAGGAAATCAGCATCGAGACAGGCAAGCTGGCCAAGCTCGCGGGGGGGGCCGTCACCGTCCGCATGGGCGACAGCGTGTTGCTCGTGACGGCAACCGCCACCAAGGAAGCGCGTGAGGGGCAGAGTTTCTTCCCCTTGAGTGTAGACTTCGAGGAGCGTATGTATGCGGCAGGACGCATCCCCGGCTCCTTCTTCCGCCGCGAGGGACGCCCCTCCGAGAGTGGCATCCTGCTCAGCCGCCTGGTAGACCGTGGCTTGCGCCCCCTGTTCCCCAAGGGGTACCGCAACGATGTACAGGTGATTATCACCGCGCTCAGCCACGATGATCAGGCCGCGCTCGACACGATGGCGACCCTTGGGGCAAGCGCGGCCCTGATCATCTCGGAGATTCCCTTCCAGGGTCCCATCGCCAATGTGCGCATCGGCATGGACGCCAATGGGGAGTTCATTGTCAACCCCAGCGCCGATGCCTTTGAGAGTTCCCGCTTGGACCTGCGCGTGTCGGGCAGCGAGGACGCGATTGTGATGGTCGAGTGCGCCTCCAGTGAGATCGACGAGGAAATCATGATCCAGGCGCTGGAGCTCGCACACCGCTCGATGCAGCCTCTGCTTGAGATGCAGAAGAAGATGGTGGAAGAGGTCGGCAAGGAGAAGCAGACGTACAAGGTCTTCGAGGTGCCGGAGGAGGTCGGGCAGGCGGTGCGCGGGTTCCTGGGTGACAAGATCGACCGCATCCTCCAGGAAGCCAACATGAAAGAAGCCCGCAAGGAGCGAATGGATGCGCTCAAGGCCGAGCTGGACGCGGCCCTCATGGACCCGGAGACCGGAACCCTGCGCTACAACAAGGCGGATGTCTACGGCATCATGGAAGATGTGAACAAAGAAACGGTTCGCCGCCGCATCCTGGAGCAGGGGGAGCGCCCGGATGGTCGCCGCCCGGATGAGCTGCGCGCCATCTCGGCAGAGGTAGACCTGCTGCCGCGAACCCACGGCACTGGCCTCTTCACGCGCGGCGAGACGCAGATTCTCTCGATTGCGACGCTCGGCACGATGGGCGACGCGCAAACCCTGGATGACCTGGGGCAGGTCGATGAGAAGCGCTACCTCCACCACTACAACTTCCCGCCCTTCAGCACGGGGGAAGCGTACCCGCTCCGTGGTCCGAAGCGCCGCGAGATCGGCCACGGTGCGCTCGCGGAGAACGCTCTGCGCCCGATGATCCCGCCGCAGGATGAGTTCCCCTACACGATTCGTGTGGTCTCGGAGGCCCTGGCCTCCAACGGCTCCACCTCGATGGCCGCGGTCTGTGGCTCGACGCTGGCCCTGCTGGACGCCGGGGTGCCCCTGAAGGCTCCTGTGGGCGGTATCGCGATGGGTCTCATCAGCGATGGCGAGCGCCACCAGATTCTGACGGACATCCAGGGCATCGAGGATCACCTGGGTGACATGGACTTCAAGGTGGCGGGCACCCGCAATGGCATCAACGCGCTCCAGATGGACATCAAGATCAAGGGGCTGACGATGGACCTCTTGCGGCAGGCGCTCGCGCAGGCCCGCGCGGCGCGCTTGAAGATTCTGGATGTGATGATGGAAGCGATCCCGACGGTGCGCGGCGAGCTCAGCCCCTACGCGCCCCGCATCGACACCATCAAGATCAACCCGGACAAGATCGGCAAGCTCATCGGCCCCGGCGGTAAGACCATCCGTGGCATCCAGGATCAGACGGGAGCCAAGATCGACATCGAGGAAGATGGCACGGTCTACATCGCCAGCACCAGCGGCGATGGCGCGCGCGCGGCGCGCGCCATCGTCGAGGCGCTGATGGAGGAAGTCGTGCTGGGGCGCATCTACACAGGCCGCGTTGTCAACACCCGGGAGGGCTTGGGTGCCTTTGTCGAGATCATGCCGGGCACCGATGGCCTCGTCCACATCTCACAGCTGGCCGACTACCACGTTGCCAGCGTCGAGGAAGTGGTCAAGGTGGGCGACGAGATCATGGTCATGGTGACCGACATCGACGATAACGGGAAGATTCGCCTCAGCCGCCAGGCCGTTCTTGAGGGCTGGGACCTTGAAACCGCCCGCGAGAAGTACAAGGGCGGTCGCGGGGGTCGCGGCGGTGGCGGCGGTGGTGGTGGCGACCGTGGTGGTCGCGGCGGTGGCGGTGACCGTGGTGGTCGCGGCGGTGGCGGCGGCGACCGTGGTGGTCGCCGCTAGACAGCAGCAATCAAATAAGGAGG
>JACCSL010000420.1 GCA_013812995.1 Ardenticatenales bacterium
GGCTGAGTCAGCAGAGGATATGGCTAAGGATAAATCTTTTCCAGCATTCTTGGGAAGGCTCCTGTCTCTCGGACGTGGGGCAGCCCGCAGATCCAGGCAACGGTGCGCTCCACGCCCAGCCCAAAGCCCGAGTGAGGCACGGAGCCGTAGCGGCGCAGGTCAAGGTACCACTGGTAGGGGTCGTGGTGCAGACCATGCTCATCCAGCCGTTGCTCGAGCAGTTCCACACTGGTGGCGCGCTGCCCCCCGCCGACGACCTCGCCATAGCCTTCGGGGGCCAGCAGGTCCACGGAGCGGCTCAGGTGCGGCGCGCCCTCAACGGTTTCCATGTAGAATGCCTTGACCGCTGTCGGGTAGTGATAGACGAAGAGCGGTTTCTCGTACAGCTTGGAGAGCGCGGTCTCGTGCGGCGCGCCGAAGTCGTCGCCCTCTTCCAGGAAGAGCAACTCTCGCTTTGCCAGATCGCTCTCGGCGTTGTACATCTCGCGCAGTTTGAGCGCCGCGTCCTCGTAGGAAATGCGCGGGAAGGGCGGGGCGACTTTCTCCAGGCTGCTGATGTCGCGCTCTACTAGGTGAATCAGGTCCTCGCGATGCTTGTCGATCACGCGCTCCACGATATAGGAGACGAACTTCTCCTCGATTTCCATCAGATCCTCAAGGGTGCAGAAGGGAATCTCCGGCTCGACCATCCAGAACTCCGTGAGATGGCGGCGCGTCTTGGATTTTTCCGCCCGGAAGGTGGGGCCAAAACAGTAGACGGGGCCAAGGGCAAAGATGTTAGCCTCGTTGTAGAGCTGGCCCGACTGCGAGAGGAAGGCCGACTCCCCGAAGTAGTCCACCTCGAAGAGCGTGGTGGTTCCCTCAACGGCGGCCGGGGTGATGATGGGGTTGTCCACCAGGGTGAAGCCGTTGTTGTCCAGCCAGTCGCGGATCGACTTGATGATCGTGGCGCGAATCCGAAGAATGGCCGCCTGACGCGGGGTGCGAATCCAGAGATGGCGGTGCTCCATGAGGAAGCCCACCCCGTGCTCCTTGAGCTGGATGGGATAGCCATCCTGCGCGTAGTTGACCACCACGAGGTCCGTCACACTCAACTCGTGCCCGCCAGGCGCGCGCGGATCTGCTCGCAGGTTGCCCGTCACCTCAACGGAGCTCTCCTGAGTCAGCTTTTCTGCGGCCTCCCAGACCTCATCGGGAACGTCCTTCTTGGAGAGAACGGTCTGGATGACCCCGGAGCCATCGCGCACCTGGAGAAACTTCAGCTTGCCCTTGTCGGTGCGATTGTAAAGCCAGCCCTTGAGGGTGACCGATTTCCCTGCGTGCTGAGCCGCATCCTTGATACGAATCCACTCTGCCATAGAGAGTCCTTTCTGCAAACAGATATTGATAGGTTTATTACAAATAAGTGCGATAGACAGCTACTTCTTCAAGGCGGTAAGCGCCTCGGTTAGAACCTCGGGTTCCTGTTCGGCGTCGGGCAGGGCAGCATACTGTTGCCACGCCTCGTGGGCACGATGGGGGTCATCTAGCTGTGTCAGAAGGCGGGCTCGGGTGGCAATCGCCTGCCCATAGGTGGGATACAGCTCCAGAGCAATCTCCAGGTCGTTCAGGGCATTCTCGTAGGCTCCCAGAGCGATGGAGGCCTCGGCGCGCGCCAGGTACGCCTCAATATACTCGTCGTCGATCTCGACTGCCCGATCCGCATCCAGCCATGCCAGGTGCGGGTGCCCCAACTCGCGGAGAAGTTCACTGCGACTGCGCAGCCGCTCCTCGTCGCGCGGTGCGAGTTCCACCGCCTGATCTAGGTAAGCGAGCGCGGCTTCCGCCTGGCCCAATGCCATGAATGTCAGAGCGAGGTTGTACGCGGCAAAGGGATCCTTGTCATCCAGGGCGAGTGCCTGCTCGTAATCCGCGCGTGCCAACGCAAGCTCATCCACCGCGAAATGCAGGTCGCCCCGCCGGTTGTACCCATCGGCACGGGGGGCAACCTCCAACAGCTTATCCAACCACTCACGGGCCACCTCGGGGCGCTCCAGAAAGAGCAGCGCGTCCACCTTGCCGCCCAGGGCTTCCAGATGCTCCGGCTCGTGCGCGAGCACCATCTCAAAGTCAGCCAGGGCGCGCTCCGCGTCGTCGTGGTCCAGCAGCGCCTCCGCCCGCAGGAGAAGAAGGTCGTAGTCGTCGGGGCGGGTCTCAGACCCGCCCTTACCCTCGTTTGCCAGCAATTCATCCAACGCCTGGATTCCCTGGTCAAGATCGCCCATTTCAATAAGCAGCGTGGCGCGCGCCACGTGAAGGGGGCGCTGCTCTGCCAGCGGCACAGCGGCCAGCCCTTCCTCCAATGTGGTCAGGGCCAGCGCCTGGTCTCGGATGGCAACCGCCGCCTCGGCCAGGGCCACGTAGGGCGCTGCCTGCTCCGGGTCCAGATCAATGACGGAAGCGTAGTCACTCAGCGCCTTGCCAGGATTGCCCTGCGCGGCGTAGATATCGGCGCGCAGAAGCAGGGCCTCCAGCATCGTTTCATCGAGGTCCAACGCCTCGTTGAGCCAGGTCAGCGCATTGCCCGGCTGCTTCAGCAGGTGATGAGCACGCGCGGCGGCTAAATACGGGTCCACTTCCTCCGGGTCCAGCTCGACGGCTGCCCGCGCATGGCGCAGCGCTTTCTGCCCTTGCCCCTGCGCCACGAGCAACTCCGCGAGGGTGGCGTGGGCCAGCCAGCGACTTTCCTCGTCGGGTTCCACCGCCAGACATTGCTCGTACTGGGCACAGGCTTCCTCTGTCTTGCCCTCGTGGTGGGCCAATTCCGCCAGGAGCAACAGCGTCGCGGGGTGTCCCGGTGCGCTCGCCTCAACACGCTCCGCCTCGCGGCGCGCCAGCGCCAGGTCGCCCCGGTCCAGGGCAGCATGAGCGGCGTCAATTGATTGCTGGGCAAGTGAGGAAAGGGGGCTCATATGGCACTCTTCGGGAAGCGTGGTGACACAGGTGCGCGCGATTATAGCAACAGGGGAGAGAAGAGGGAAGCGGTAGAGCGTTGGAGCGGTAGAGCGTTGGAGCGGGAGCGTATTGAGGCGTTGGCACCGCCTTTGCTACCGAGCAGCAACCCCAGGAGAGCATCGCCGATATCAGCGCGGGGCAACTGGAGCGTACCTTCCGCACCAATATCTTCTCTTATTTCTACATGGCGAAGGCCGCCCTGCCGCACCTCAAGGAGGGCAGCACCATCATCAACACGACCTCGGTGGGTCAAGACCTTCGGCGCAGATGTACCCATGAAGCGCCCCGGCCAGCTCGAGGAGGTCGCGCCCAGCTTTGTCTTCCTTGCCTCAGACGATAGCTCCTACATGACGGGACAGATTCTTCACCCCAACGGCGGCGAGATTATCAACGGTTAGCGCGCAGCCGCTCGACCAACTGGCGATCCTCCGCACTGAAGGCACGGAGCGCCAGAAGCACGCCCAGATAAATAATCATACTGAGGGGAATCGCGGCCCAGAAGGGCAGGGGAAAGGCCCAGAGCGGCAGGGCGGAGGCAAGCAGCGCCAGAATCGGTTTACCAAAGAGAGGAAGCCAGGGAATGATCCCAACGCTCTCGCGGATGAGGTAGTAGAAGGGAAAGAGTAGCGCCACCTCGCTCAGAATGGTCACGGTGGCGGCCCCGTTGATGCCAAAGGAGCGAATCGCAAAGAAGTTACAGATCAGGTTGAAGAACACGGCCCAGAGATAGGCACGCGTCAGGCTGTGCTGGCGGTTGGCGGCGATGAGCACGTATTGCAGCAGCGAGTTGACGAAGGAGAAGGGGAGAAACCAGATCAGAATTCGCAGCGCCACCGCCGAGTGAGGCAAAAACTCCTCGCCGCCGAAGGCCCAGACGATGCCCTCGGCGTAGCGCGTTGTGAGCAGTGCCAGTGGCAGCGCAATCATCAGCAGCCAGCGCACCGAGAAGACCGTGGCCCGCAGCATCGACTCCTTCGCGCCCTGCGCCAGGCGGCTCATCACGGGGAAGATCGCCAGCGTGAAGGTGCTCGGCAGAATCAGCAGCCCGTCGATGAACTTGTAGGCCACATTGTAGTAGCCGGTCTCGATGTCCCCGCGCTCCTTGCCCATGATGGGGTCGATCATCACCTGGTCGATGCGGAAGAAGGCGGTTGCCAGGAACTCATTGATCATCAATGGAAAGGCATCCAGGAGCAGGCCGCGCCCGGCGGGCCGCTCCCAGCGCAGCGCGGGGCGGAAGAGCAGTCGCACGAGCAACACGCTGAGAATCGCCAGCGTGATCACATTCGTGAGGATACTCGTGACCGCCAGCCCGACAATGCCCATCCCCGCGAGTAGCACCCCGGCCCCCACACTGACCTTGACGAAGGTCGCCACCGTCGAGACCAGCGCGGGAATCTCGAAGCGCTCATAGGCGCGGAAGACCGCTGTCAGCGCGTCCGACAGGTTGGAGGGAATCAGCCCGAGCGTGAGAAAGAGAATCGCCCACATCTTCTCCGGCTCCATCTCGCCGATGAAGCGCGGCCAGAGCCAGAGCAGCGCCAGCAGCAGAGGCATGGCGATGGCATAGAGCATCGCGCGCAGCAGGAGCGTCGTGTTGAGTAGCCGCGCCGCCGCGCCCCGGTCGCGCGCCGCATCCCGCGTGAGCAGCGTGCCAAGCCCGAAGTTCGTGAAAATGATGAAGTACCACACGAAGGCGATGGCGAACGCGTACTGCCCCAGCGCCTCCGGGCCAAGGAAACGCGCCATGAAGGCCGCAAAGACGGTATCCACCGCCTTGTTGAAGAGTTGCAGCGCCATCGGGGCAAAGGAGTTCTTCGCCACGCGCCGCACATTGCTTTCCTCTTCCTGCTCCTGGTAGATGCGCCCCCAAACCCAGTATGCCCCGCCCAGGCCAATCGCGGCCACACCGAGGAAGGAGGCAAAGAACCCAATCTTCACCGCGTCCGGCGAGTACTTCCAGCGCACCACCTGCGACCCCGCGTTGACCCACACCGCGCGAAAGGCCCCGTTGGCGCGCACGACGGGCAATTCTTTCTCTTCGCCATCCTCTGGCAGGGTAAATGCCCGCCAGCCGGGGAAATACACATCGCTAAACACCAGCCACGCCCCCTCGGATGGGTTGATGCTCATTAAAATCTCGTTCGGCGTGTAAGAGATAATCTCGGCGGGGGTGAAGGGAAGGGCGCTACTCAGCATATCCCGCATCAGGATGCTGCCCTCCTCTGCCTGGAGGAGCACCTCGTCCTGTGGGTTCAACCCCTGGAGCGTTTCCACCGGAATTTCCTGCTCCTGGATCCCCCAGTACGTTCCATTCCCCAGCAGGAACGCCCTTGGTAGCACATCCTCGTTCTCGTAGATGCGCACCTCGTCCTCGTAGGCCAACGTCCAACCGGGCCACTCGATGGCCTGGTCCGTCATCATGTAGCGCACATTCAGCAGGTCGAGCAGCTCCTGGTCGGGCGGCGCATCCACGCGCAGCGGCGCGACGCGGTTGTAATCTAGCTGGTCCTGGCGGCTCACCGCCTGCATGAACTGGACATAATGCTTGAGAATAATCGAGTCGTAGCCCCGAATATCCTCCAGGCCGTACTGCATCCCGCTGTTCGCGTTGAGAATCGCCCAATCCTTCGTGAGCGTGGTATAGCGCCACGCCCCCGGCTCGTGCCGCTCCGCCAGCCACTGGATGCTTGGCGGTGTGAAGGTCGCTGCCTCCACCGGCGTCGCAGGCATGAAGCCCCACGCAGCAGCTAGAAGGTCCGCCAGAACGACAAGAAGCACCAGAATTGAAGGTATGGGTTTCCCCTCTCCTCGAATGGGGAGACTGCGAAGCGTGCCGCTAGGCTGGGAGGGCCGAAGGCCAGGGGAG
>JACCSL010000422.1 GCA_013812995.1 Ardenticatenales bacterium
CTCCAGCAGCGTGACCTCGCCGCCGCCAAGTGTCACGGTCAGATAGTAGCGCTTCGGGTCGGTGAGGGAGCGAATGCCCAGGTCGCGCGCGGTCTGAAGCATCGCCTCGATCCCGACGTGCTCCAGCACCTTGACCGCGACGATGTTGCTGCTCGTCGCGAGTGCCTGGCGCAGCGGGATGGGGCCATGAAAGGTCAGATCGTAGTTTTCCGGTGCGTAGAGCTTTCCATCCTGCGTGCGGAACGTGGTTGGCACATCGCTGACCACCGTGGCGGGCGACCAGGGATTGTTCCCGGTGCGGCTCGGGTCGAAGGCGGTGGCGTAGGTGATGGGTTTCAGCGCGGAGCCGGGCTGGCGCGGCATGAGGGCCACGTTCACCGCGCCGTCAATCGACGCATCAAAGTAGTCCGGGCTGCCAATCATTGCCAGCACATCGCCGGTCAGCGGGTCCAGCGCGACGAGCGCGGCGTTATGCACATTGCGGTCCAGTCCATCGCCCTGTCTATTCTGGAGTTGTCCCAGCCGCCGCGTGACGATGCTCTGCGCCAGATCCTGCAAGCCCAGGTCGAGCGTGGTGGTGACGCGCAGGCCGCTCCCGTCCACGAGGCGCGCCCCGTAGCGCCGATCTAGCTCCTCCACCACCCACATCACGAAATGCGGGGCCTCAATGGGAAAGTTCGTGGCGGCGAAGCGCAGCCGCTCCTGTCCCGCGAGTTCCGCCTCAGACGGGGAGAGATAGCCATTCTCCGTCATGAGCCGCAGCACGTCCTGCTGCCGCGCGCTCGCCGCGTCCGGGTCGGTCAGGGGATTGTAGAGTGCGGGGGCCTGCGGCAGCCCCGCCAGCAGCGCCGCCTCCGCCGGGGAGAGTTCCCACACCTCCTTGCCGAAGTAGCTCTGCGAGGCCGCTCCCGCCCCGTAGGCGAGGTTCCCGTAGTAGACATGGTTCAGGTAGAGGGCGAGAATCTCCTCCTTGGAGAACTCCCGCTCTAGCCGGATGGCAAGAATGGCCTCGCGCAGCTTGCGGCGCAGGGAGCGCTCGTGCCGCTCCTCGGCGGGGAGAAACACCATGCGCGCCACCTGCTGCGTGATCGTCGAGCCGCCCGCCGCGACTTCCCACTCGCGCCAGTTGCGCCGCAGCGCGCGGAGGATGCCGCGCCAGTCGATGCCGGGGTGCTGGTAGAAGGCCGCGTCTTCCGTGGCGATGGTCGCCTCGCGCAGTGCCTCGGGGAAGTGCTCCAGGGGGAGCGGGTCGCGCTTGCCCGCCTCGTCGCCGGGCGGCAGCACCTCGAAGAGCAGGTTGCCATTGCGGTCATAGATGCGCGCTGTCGGGCCCTGCGCCGCGCCCGCCGCCAGTGCTGCGCGCGGGCTGGGCAGATCGTGGGCCAGCCAGAGCAGCATCAATGTTCCGGCCCCCGCCAGGAGCACGGTGAGGACGAGGCAGCGGCGCAGCCAGCGGCGGCGGGGGATAGACATAATGGAACGGCCTTTCTAGTACAATTTATCTTTCTGGCTCATCATAAATCACCAGCCCCTCCCACGGGTTTTCCCTGGCAGACTTGAGGCGCGCGGCCCGGTCGGAGCTGTGGATTTCTAGCTTGTGCCCATTGGGGTCGAGAAAGTAAAGCGAGTCACCCTCGGTCCAGTTCTCCTGCCAGATGCCCGCGCCTGCCTGCCGGATGTGCTCGCTCATCGCCGTGAACGCGTCGGGCGCAACCGTGAAGGCGAGGTGTGTAAACTCGGGCAGCAGGCCAGGGCGCACCTGCTCGTCGATGAGCAGCGCCACCCAGAGCTCGCCTGCCAGCAGGTAGGCTCCCTTGGGCCAGCACGTCACAGGCTGAAAGCCCAGCACCTCCGTGTAAAAGTCGAACGATTCGCTCACCTCCCTCACCGAGAGGGTGATGTGATTTATTCCCGTAATCATGCGCTTATCCAACGGATTTTCAATCTGTGCCCGACCGATGCCATCCAATGAATGCCTTTGCCATGTCAGCGCGGGGCGGGTCTCAGACCCGCCCCTACAATCCTACTTCCTTTGTCGTTCGTCGTTGCTGGTTCTGCTGGAATATGTGGTTGAGTCATGGCTCTGCGGGATGGCCC
>JACCSL010000444.1 GCA_013812995.1 Ardenticatenales bacterium
GATTTCTGCTACACTTAAGGCCATACACCCAGGGAGGAGCGATGTCCAACGCCGCCCAGACAGAGGCTCGCAAGAGCAACCACATAGATATTGTGCTGAACGAGGATGTCACAGCGAAAGGCGTCACCACCGGCTTCGAGCGCTACTTTTTTCAGCATGAGGCGCTACCGGACCTTGATCTGGGTGAGATTGATACGCACCTGACACTCTTCGGAAAGCGCCTTCAGGCACCGCTGCTCATCTCAAGTATGACCGGGGGAGCGGAGCCTGCCCGCGCCATCAATCTGCACCTGGCAGAGGCGGCCGAACAGCTCGGGGTGGCGATGGGTGTGGGCTCCCAGCGGGCCGCGATTGAGGCAGGGCATCTGGCCGACACCTATCAGGTCCGGCGCGTGGCTCCTTCCCTACTGCTCTTTGCCAATCTGGGGGCTGTGCAGCTGAATTATGGGTATGGGGTCGAGCAGGCCCGGCGCGCCGTCGAGATGATCGAGGCGGACGCCCTCTTTCTGCACCTGAACCCGTTGCAGGAAGCCGTGCAGGCAGAGGGGGATCGTAACTGGCGCGGGCTGCTCTCGAAGATAGAGAGCCTGGCGAATGCTCTGACGGTACCAGTGATTGTCAAAGAGGTGGGCAATGGCATTGGCCCGGCCACCGCGCGCCGCCTGGTCGATGCTGGCGTGAGTGCGATTGATATTGCGGGGGCGGGTGGCACGAGCTGGAGTGAGGTGGAGGCGCACCGCCAATCTGACCCGCACCGTCGACGGATAGCCCATACCTTTGCGGGCTGGGGAACGCCCACGGCGCTCGCCCTCCAGCAGGTGCGGGCGGCACTCCCCGCAGAGGTGCCGCTCTTTGCCAGTGGTGGCATCCGCGATGGCGTGGACGTTGCTAAGGCCATAGCATTGGGTGCCACCCTGGTTGGTAGTGCTGCTCCATTGCTTGGCCCGGCCACGGAGCACGCGGAGGCGGTCTACCAAAAATTTTATGGCTATCTGGAGGAACTACGGATCGCGATGTTCTGTGCGGGCGCGGGTTCCCTGGCGCAACTCCGCCAGACGCCCCTTCGTAGACGAGATAACTGGGAGGTACATCACCATGAGTGAGAAGACGACAGAGAACTGGATTGATTCGGAGTTGGCCGAGGAGTTGAGTGAGACGGTAGCCACTATTACCCGCCTTGGCGTCACGCTGGCCGGGCTCCCCCTCGCCCTGCTGCCTCAACGGCAGCGGGCACGGGCCAAGTTATTCACCAGCGAGCTGCCGCGCTTTGGCGCGGTGATTCCCCGTGCGATGGGCGCGATGCTGGATGAGGTCGCCGATGAATGGGAGGGCGATGACCGCGAGGATCTGGGCAGTCGGCTGCGCCGCGAGCAGCGCAAAGAGTTGAAGCAGGAGCGTCGCGCGGCCCGTACCTTGGCGGATGATGGCGAGGCCACTGAGTAACGCTATGCATATTCTAATTCTTGGCGCGGGCTATGCCGGGCTGCGCGCGGCCCTGGACCTGGCAGAGGCCAAGCGAGCCGGGGAACTGGGCGAGGTAACGGTGACGTTGGTGGATCGCAATGATTACCACCAGGTGATTACCTGGCTTCACGAGGTCGCGGCGGCGTCCGTGGCACCAGACAAGGCGCGTATTCCCCTGGAGCAGCTGCTCGGCGCGGGGGGGGTTGCCTTCCACCAGGCGACGGTGCGTGGCATCGCCCCGCGCGAGCAGCGGGTGCTCCTGGCGGATAGCGAGGCGCTGAGCTATGATCGGCTGGTCGTGGCGCTGGGTAGCATTACCGCCTGGCCCCCCATTGAGGGGCTGCGCGAGCATGCGCTGCCCATGCGCTGGTGGGACGAGGCCGTGCGGCTGCGCGAGGCGGTGCTCCATAACTTTGCGCTGGCGGCAGAGATGGAGGACGAGGCTGAGCGCAAGCGGCTTCTGACGCTGGTCGTGGCCGGGGGCGGCTACACGGGCTGCCAGCTCGCGGGCGAGATGGCCCACTGGGTCCCGGAACTGGCTGACCACTTTGGCCTGTCGCTGCTTGAGTTGACCCTGCGCCAGATAGAGGCCAGAGAGCGGTTGATGCCGGGCTGGGATGAGCGATTGGCCGACAAGGCCGAGCGTATCCTGCGGCGCAAGGGGGTACAGATTCTCCTTAACAGCCCGCTGGAACGACTCGACGCGCAGACCATGACCCTCAAGGGGAAGAACCCGATGCCCTACGGCCTGCTGATCTGGGCGGGCGGTGTCCAGGCCCCTCCGCTGCTCAAGGACAGTGGTTTTACAACGGGCGTTCAGGGCCGGGCGGAGGTAGACGCCTATCTGCGCGCGAAGGAGTACCCGGATGTCTTTGTCATCGGGGATGCCTCGCTCTGGATGGAGGGCGACAAGCCGCTTCCGGGAACTGCCAGCCACGCCCTGCGCCAGGGCGAATACGTGGCGCGCATGATTCGTCGCCAGATTCAGGGTAAGGGGTTGGCAGACTACGAGCCGACCAACCTGGGATTGATGGTTTCGCTGGGCGGGAGTGATGGGGTGGGCATCGCTCTCGGCATTCCCCTCTCGGGCGTGACAGCCGGAATCTTGAAAGAAGGGATAGAATCGTGGTATCTCAGCACGATTGGTGCTGATTAGAGCAGGGGCAATTCAAAATGGAGCTTCATCCTGGGCAGATGCTCGGTCCTTATCACATCATTCGCCAGATTGGGCTTGGCGGCATGGCCACGGTCTACCAGGCGTATCAGCCTGCCATGGACCGCAATGTGGCAATCAAGGTCTTACCCCGTCGCTCCGCCGAGAGCCCGGAGTTCATGGGGCGCTTCCATCAGGAAGCGCGAACCATCGCCAAGCTGGAGCACCCTCACATCCTGCCAGTCCATGATTTCGGCGAGAGCGAGGGAATTCCCTACTTCGTCATGCGCTATTTTGAGAGCGGCACATTGCTGGATCGCCTCATGGCAGGCCCGCTCTCAATGGCCGAGGTAGATCGGCTATTTACCCAACTGGCTGAGGCTCTGGGATACGCGCACTCACGCGGCGTCATCCATCGCGATGTAAAGCCCTCCAATGCCCTGATTGATGAGCGCGGCGATCTTTTCCTCACGGATTTTGGGGTTGCCAAGCTGCTAGCAGGTACCTCCAACTTCACGGAAACAGGGAATCTGGGGCCGGGTACGCCCACCTATATGAGCCCCGAGCAGGCTCAGGGCGAGATTCTGGACCAGCGCTCCGATATCTACTCCCTTGGCATTGTTCTCTACGAGATGCTGCTGGGCCGCGTGCCCTACCAGGCCGAAACACCCCTGGCCGTGCTCCTCAAACATCTGCAGGAGCCCCTGCCCCTGCCCTCGACCCGGATGCCCGCCATCTCCCCTGTCATCGAGCGGGTTCTTCTCAAGGCGCTCGCAAAGGAGCGTGAGGCCCGCTTCGACTCGACAGCGAGCTTATTGGATGCATGGAAGCGGGCTCTAGCCGAGGTCGATCTCTCGAAACATCCCCAGCCCCTCGCGGCCACGCCCGCCATCATTCCGGCTACTGTTCGCGACAGCAAGCCCGCCGCGTCGCCTGTCAAGCCGCCTGCCACACCAGCGGTACCATCGACCCCTAAACGGTGGTCCTTGGCCTGGATGGCAGGCACAGCGGCGCTCCTACTTCTCCTGTTCTCGGCCATTACGATTGGCAATCAATTGCGCCAGCAGGCGGTGACTGCCAGCACCCCCGCGTCCACGGGCGTCCCTCAGGTCGGCAGCGATTCAGGAGCGCCTGGATCAGTCTCCTGGGCGGCAGGAAATACCGTCTTTGGGATAACCCCTTCTGAGGAGCAACTGCTTGCCTGGGGGCCTGGCGGGCTGACGCTCTGGAA
>JACCSL010000452.1 GCA_013812995.1 Ardenticatenales bacterium
AGGCATAACGGTCCGATATCTCGCGGGGGGCGGGGGGCGGGGCGGCGCTCTCGTACCGGGGCTCATCGCTTTCCCTGACACGGCTCGCTGGCAAGGGTCCGCCACAGTTCCGACAGTTGGGTTGAAGGGTTTGGTGCGTTCCACACCAGGGACAAGATACCATGTGGAAAAACCTTTCTTATGTTTCCAGCCCATGCCGCCCCATCCACTCACGGATGAGATGGACGGTGCGCTCGGTGAGGTGGGGGAAGTCATGGCCGCCGCGCGGGATAATCAGCAGTTCCTTGGGCTCCTTTGCATGGGCAAAGAGTTTCCTGGCCGAGCGCGGGTGAACCGTGGTATCCCACTCGCCGTGGATGAGAAAGAGGGGAATCGGGGCGATGTGACTGACAAGTTCCCAGGGCTGCTCCCGCTCGTGGAGTTCGTCCAGCCGTGTGCCGCGCGTCATGTAGCTCCACATCTCGCCCCAGCGCCCCGTGCCGTAGAGCAGCGTCACCCCGTAGTCGGATCTGAGCCGCCCGATCTCCTGGTGGTCCGCGAAGGCCCCGATGGTCACGACGCCGTCCTGGCTTTTGTAGATGCCCGCGTGGCGAATGACTGAGGCCCCGCCCATTGAGGAGCCAACGGTGATGATGCGCGGGTAGCCCAGCGAGCGGGCATACTCCACGGTGGCCTGGATGTCCAGCACCTCGCGCGCGCTCAGGGTGCTGCCGCCGCTGCTCTCGCCGTGGCCGCGCAGGTCCACCGCCATCACATCAAAGTAGTGAGAGAGCGCCTCGACAAAGCCGGGCACGCGCATGTGGTTCTTCCCCGACATGAAGCCGTGGACGTAGATGACCAGCGTCTCGCTCTCCTGACGGTCCAGGTAGACGCCCGCGATGCGCTCGCCATCCTCCGTGCGAACATGGAAGCGGCGATGCTCTACCTGGTAGGGACGATTCCACAGGTCGGCAATGGTCAGCATGGGGTTTCCTCCGTCAGGCAGAGAGGTTCAGCCGCTTGAAGATAGCCTCGGGGATGAGCTTGATGACGGTCATGATCGGCATCCAGAAGAAGGGCACGTAGGCGGTGTCCTTGCCCTTGATAATCGCTTTGTAGATGTCCTCGCCCGCGCGCGCGGCGCTGGCA
The DNA here is from genome assembly GCA_013812995.1 of Ardenticatenales bacterium. Taxonomy (GTDB): domain Bacteria; phylum Chloroflexota; class Anaerolineae; order Ardenticatenales; family Ardenticatenaceae; genus JACCSL01. Next base: position 1,129 of record JACCSL010000452.1, read on the forward strand.
AAGAGCGGGCCTTTCTTCAGATGGGCGGTCATGGGCGTGTCCACCAGCCCCGGCTTGATGGTCACCACCGTGACGCCCGACTTGTAAAGACGGCTGCGCATTCCCTCCAGATAGGTACTGAGGGCCGCCTTGGCCGCGCCATAGACATAGTTGCTCTGTCGCCCCCGGTCCCCAGCGACGGAGGAGATGACCGCGATGGTACCCTGTTTTTGCTGCTCGAAGAGGGGTGCGGCCACAGTGAGCAGCGCGATGACACTGAGGGCATTCGTTGTGAAGGTGTCCAGCATCTTCTCGACGCTCCGCTCGACCTCTTCATGAACCGGGGTGATCCCATAGGCAATCAGGAGAATATCCAGCCCGCCAAGCGTGCGCTGGGCGTTCTCCAGAAGCTCGGCGTGACGATCCATCTCGGTCAGGTCCAGCAGGGCGCTCTCGACCTGCGCGGCCCCGCGCACCTTGAGGTCATCGACGATGCTCTGTAGTTTATCGGCGCTGCGCCCGACGAGGAAAAGTTTGTCTCCATCGCTCGCAAAGTGTTTCGCCGCCTCGTGGGCCATGGCGGAGGTTGCCCCCACGATGAGTACTCGCTTCATTAGAAATTGTCCTTTTGGGGCACGGTCACGCGCCGCCAGAAACTCGATGAAAAATGGGGGTCCACATAGCGGGCAAAGTCCTGCCATTGGGGAAAGTATGCCTGGAAATTGGCTGCCGACATGCGCGCATCTTTGGCCGGGTAGACCGCGCCGCCTGCCTCGCGCACCAATTCATCCAACTCGTCAAAGAGCGCCAGCGTGGGCGCGCCGTGATGGGGAAAATCCAGGGCGAGGGTGACACCGGGACGTGGGAAAGAGAGTATCCCTGGCGACGGTACCTCCCCGAACTCCTTCAGCACGGCCAGGAACGAGGCGCTGCCACTCCGTGCGATGCGCCGCATGATCTCGCGGATGGCGGCGTGGCCCTCGTCGTGGGGCACCACGCATTGGTACTGCATGAAGCCCCGCTTGCCATAGATGCGATTCCAGTTGTTGACGATGTCGAGCGGGTAGAAGAAGGGCTCGTAGTGAACCTGACTCTTGATCCGCTCCTGCCACTGGGCGCGATAGTAGAGCGTGTTAAAGACTTTGACGGTGGTGTGGTTCAGCACAAAGGTGGGAAAATCGAAGGGAATAGTGGGAGTCATCGGCAGACCGCTTCGGCCCGTCTCGCCGCTCTCCTTGTGGTTCCCCCGCATGAAGATTCCTCGCCCCAGACTCTCCCCGCACGCCAGACAGTCAATCCAGGCCACGGTGTACTCATAGCGTTGGTCGGAGCGGCCAGAGACCTCAAAGAAGGCGTCCAGGGAGGGAAGGCGGATGCGCTCCATCTCGATGAGCGGGCCCGCGATGGGTTTCAGGGTGAACTCAGCCCACAGGATAAGCCCGGTCAACCCCAGCCCGCCAATGGTGGCGCGGAACAACTCCACGTTCTGCGTTGGGGAGCAGAGCAACTGCTCGCCGTTGGAGCGCAGCAGCTCGAACTGGGTGACGTGGCAGCCAAAAGTACCTGCCCGGTGGTGATTCTTGCCATGCACATCGTTGGCAATGGCTCCGGCGACGGAGACATACTTCGTGCCGGGCGTGACAGGTAGAAACCAACCGCGCGGCACAATCACCTCAAGAA
>JACCSL010000470.1 GCA_013812995.1 Ardenticatenales bacterium
GGCATCAACTACCGTTACTGTCGCCTGCTGCACCGTGTCGATGGCTACACCTACCACGAGAAAGGAGATGCCCGGTCCGAAGGCGGCAGTGCTTTCGCAGCGCCGCGCCCTTCCTCCCACGCCTGAACATCGTGGGTTTCCGGGCGCTTACCTCCATGACTTATTTTATCCTGTGGTACCTCACTCTCTCCCTCTTCGCCCTGGCGGCGCTGCCGCTGGGGTGGAGCTGGTTCCGCCACCTGCCTGACCGGGGCTGGGGGCTCTTGCGCCCCCTGGGCCTGCTCCTCGTGGGCTTCACGGTCTGGTTCCTGGGCAATTTCGGCTTCTTGCGCCTCAATGCGGGAAGCGGCTTTGGCGCGCTCGTGCTGCTGCTGATTGTGGGCGGGTGGGTCTTGCAGCACTGGGGCGGCGGGTGGGAAGCCCTACGCGCCTGGGTGCAGGAGCATCGCATGTTGCTGCTGGTGGAAGAGGGACTCTTTCTGCTGCTTTTCGCCTTCTGGAGCTGGTATCGCATTCACGAGAGCTACGGCATTGGGCACACCGAGCAGCCAATGGACTTTGCGCTGATGAACGCCATCCTACGCGGGGGCGAGGTTCCGCCGAACGATCCCTGGCTCAGCGGCTTTGCCATCTCCTACTACTACCTGGGCTACTTCATCATGGCGCAGGTCACCGCGATGAGCGGGGTCATCTCTGGCGTGGCCTATAACCTCGCATTGACCTCGCTGGCCGCGATGGCGGGCACGGGGGCCTTCAGCCTGGTGTACAACCTTGTCTGGGACGAGGTGAATGAGCGTGTCCGTCGCCCGGCGCTGACCATCGCGCTGGCGCTGCTGGGGCCACTGTTTTTACTGGGCATCAGCAATCTGACCGGGCTCCTCACGATGCTCTACCACGAGGGGCAGGGCTCGCCCGCGCTCTACAACTGGCTGGCCGTCAATGATCTCACCGTCGATACAGCAACAGGGGCTCGCTTGCCCAAAGGTGGCTGGTGGTGGTGGAATGCCTCGCGCACGCTCTCGGACTACGATCCGGCTGGCAATCGCATCGAGGTCATCGATGAGTTCCCCTTCTTCTCCTTCATGCTGGGCGACATGCACCCGCACGTCCTGGCGCTGCCCTTCGTTCTGCTTGGTGTGACCATCGCCCTCAACGCGCTACGGGGTGCGCTGCGGCCGACATTGGTGCAACGGTGGCGCGCGGCGACCTTACCGCCCGAGGGATGGATGGTGAGTCCAGGCTTTGCTAAACTGACCCTGCTCCTGACGATGATCTTCCTGGGTGGGGCGAGCATGATGAACACCTGGGACTACCCGACCATGCTCACGCTTTTTGCAGGTGTGTGGCTGATCGCGAGCCTGGTGGGGAAACGGGAGGAAAGATGGACCCAGACGCTGCTCGGCTGGCTGGGCGGGGTGGGCCTGCTGCTCCTGGGGGCCCTGCTGCTTTACCTACCCTTCTATATTAGTTTTAGTTCTCAGGCGGAGGGGATTCGTTTTTCCCCCTTTGCCACCGCCCCTCAGCACTACCTTTTGATGTTTGGCCTCTTCTGGCTCGTGTTGATCCCGCTGCTTCTTTCCCAACTCGGTTTTATCAACGAGGTGCTGCGCGAGGTGAGCACACGTCTGATAGCTCTCAGTGCCGGGATGCTGCTGCTTGATGGGATGCTTCTGTACTTTCTGCTGAACAGTGGCATTGACGAGGCGCGGCTGGCATTCGTGTTGGCCGGACTCTGGCTCTTGCTCCCGCTGACGCTGGCGACGCTGGTTCGCCAGGAAGAGCCGACGCTGCTGTTCATCGCCCAGATCGCGGGGCTCCCCCTGCTGGGTGGCCTTGCCACGCAGCGCTGGACGATGGCACTTGTTGCCCTGGCTCTGGTGCTGGCGCTGTTGGCCCTCTGGGCACGCGTTCGCACCCTGCTGCCAACTATCGAGGTTGCCCTAAGCACCCGCTCCGTCCGTAGGCAGCCTGCCATCGCGGGGGGCGACGCGGCCACCATCCCGGAACTTCCGGTGCTCTCTACCATGCAGCGTGATAGTTCGCTGATCTTTGCGCTGGGGCTCACCGCATTGGCTCTGCTTCTGACGATGGGCAGCGAGATTTTTTATATCAAGGATGGCTTTCCGGGCCGGATGAATACCATCTTCAAGCTCTATTACCAGGGTTGGACCTTGATGGCGCTCGCCAGTGCCTTTGGCCTGTTTTATCTGTCGCGGCGGCTCCCAATGGCGCTCAGAGTACCCTGGCTGCTGCTGGTCACTCTGCTGACCGTTGGCTCTCTCTGGTATCCTGCCTCCGCTCTCCAGAGCAAGGCAGACTTCAACAGTCCGGCCAACTGGGATGGACGCTTCTGGATGGAACGCAATGACGTCAACCGTTTTGCCGCCATCCAGTGGCTGGATACCCTGCCCGAGCAGGTGGTTATTCTGGAAAAGCCGGGCGGCTCCTACCAGGCTGGGGACAGTGCGCTGGCTGGCTGGACCGGACACTCGACCCTGGTCGGCTGGAGTGGGCACGAACTCCAGTGGCGCGGTACCTATGATGAGGTGGGCAGGCGCGAGCCGATCATTGCCCAGATTTACCAGAGCACCGATGCCGAGCAGGCTCGCCAGCTGGTCGAGGAATGGGACATCGATTACGTCGCCCTGACACCGGCCGAGATCACACACTACCAGCTTTCCGGGCCGCAGATTGACAAGTTTTATAAGTTCATGACCCCTGCCTTTCAGCAGGGAGAAATC
>JACCSL010000473.1 GCA_013812995.1 Ardenticatenales bacterium
CTACTACACCGAGGCGCGTCACTTCTCGGAGGAAGATATCGGGCTGGCGGTGGCATTCGCGGATCAGGCAGTGCTGGCCATTGAGAATGCCCGGCTCCGCGCGCAGGTGGAGCAGAGTGCTGTGGCAGCAGAACGCAACCGGCTCGCGCGTGACCTGCATGATGCTGTGACCCAGACTCTCTTTTCGACCAGCCTCATCGCCGAGGTTCTGCCTCAGCTGTGGGAGCGAAACCCGGACGAGGCATTGCGCCGCCTGGAGGAGCTGCGCCAGCTCACGCGCGGGGCGCTGGCGGAGATGCGCACCCTCCTCTTCGAGTTGCGCCCGGCGGTGCTCATCACGACCGAACTGGGCGAACTATTGCGCCAACTTGCCGCCGCCGCGATGGGGCGTACCCGCCTACCTGTCAGCGTCGCCATCGAGGGGGCAGGACTTTTGCTCCCCGGGGTGCAGGTCGCACTGTACCGCATCGCCCAGGAAGCACTGAATAACGTGACAAAGCACGCCAATGCCACAGAAGCCTCGATTGACCTTCGTTTTGAACCGGAGGGCGTTACCTTGCATATCCGGGACAACGGGCGCGGGTTTGACCTGGACAAGGTCAACCCGGAGCGCCTGGGGCGGGACATCATGCGTGAGCGGGCAGGGGCAATCGGCGCGACCCTGGAAATCAAGAGTCAGTTGGGGCAGGGGACGGATATTTTTGTCATCTGGCGCAACAATGCAATGGAGGAACAAGCATGAGTGCTCCAACTCCCATTCGTATCCTGCTCGTGGACGACCACGCGGTCGTGCGCAGCGGGCTATCGACCTTCCTACTGGTTCAGGATGACCTGGAGTTGGTGGGCGAGGCGAGTGATGGCCGGGAGGCCGTCCAGCAGGCCGAGGTACTCCAGCCCGATGTGGTGCTCATGGACCTGGTGATGCCCAACATGGATGGGGCGAGTGCGACGCACACCATCAAGGAAAAGTGGCCCCACATTCAGGTCGTGGCTCTGACGAGCTTTCCGGAGGAAGATATTGTGCAGCGGGCATTAGAGTCGGGGGCAATCAGCTATCTATTGAAGAATGTGACAGCGGAGGAATTGGCCCGCGCGATTCGTGCCGCCCACATCGGGCGCTCCACGTTGGCCCCTGAGGCCGCGCAGGCCCTGATTCACGCGGCCACCCACCCGAATACGCTGGGCAACGATCTGACACCACGGGAGCTGGAGGTACTAGCCTATCTGGTACAGGGGCTCAGCAACCCGGACATTGCCGAGAAAATGGTCGTCAGCCGCTCCACAATCAAGTTTCATGTGAGCAGCATCCTTTCCAAGCTTGGCGTGGGCAGCCGCACTGAGGCGGTGGTGATGGCCCTCCAAAACAAACTCGTCTAGAACATCAAGTTGTCATTGGCGGAGTGCTCTAGCACCACCTGAGCATATCCTCACATCCTACTTGTTCTGCGCAGGTGTTTTGACTAGTCGTTGAACTTATAGGCAGGTATTGATATTGATGTGCGTATCTTGTATAATGGCAGCATGAAACTGAGTGATTACGCACGAGAAGTTGGGGTCAGTTACCACACGGCGTGGCGCTGGTATAAGGCGGGCAAGCTGCGGGGCTACCAGATGGACACGGGCACGATCATTGTTACCGAGAGTGTGGGTGAGGAACGCGCCACGCCAACGAGGGTAGCGGTATATGCACGCGTTTCTTCCCACGAGATGAAAGAAAATCTAGAGCGTCAGGCCCAGCGGCTGACAGACTACTGCGCTGCCAAAGGGTGGCAGGTGCATCGGGTGGTCAAAGAGATTGGCTCAGGGGTCAACGACACCCGCCCCCTCTTTCAAAAGCTGCTGGCGGATGAGAGCCTCAGCATTATTGTGGTCGAGCATAAAGATCGCGCCACGCGCTTTGGCTTCGCCTATCTCGAAACGCTCCTAGCGCTCCAGGGGCGGCGTATCGAAGTCATCAATCTTGCGGAGAATGGGCGCGAGGATCTACTTCAGGATCTGGTTTCGATTATTTATTCCTTCTCGGCGCGGCTCTATGGGCAGCGGCGCGGCAAGCGCACGGCCCAGCGTCTCGCGCAGGAGCTTGACCAGGATGGTTGAGTCTGTCACGCTGGTCGAGCAGCACCTGATCCGGCGCACCGACGCGCGCTTTGCGCTCATTGACGCGGCGGCCTTTGCCTCCAAAAACCTCTACAATGCCGCGACCTACCTGGTACGTCAGGCGTTTATTCATCAGGGACGGTGGTTGCGCTGGGCACCGCTCTATCATCTGCTCAAAACCCACGACGCCTACCAGGCTCTGCCACGCAAGGTCTCCAATTTGGTGCTCAAGCAGGTGGACCTGGCCTGGAAAGCGTACTTTGCCGCGCTGGAAGCATGGCGGCAAGACCCCAGCCAGTTCCTGGCGCGTCCCTGTCTGCCGGGCTACAAAGACAAGACGCAGGGGCGCAATCTCCTCCAGTATGATCGCCAGGCGCTCAGTCGCGTGGGGCTGCGTCAGGGCCTCGTCCAACCCTCCCAGTTGGGTATCACCCTCGAAACCCGTCAGACACAGGTCCAGCAAGTGCGCATCGTACCCCGCAAGGGCTATTACATGGTCGAGGTGGTCTATGAGCATGACGTGCAGCCTGCCGCCGTGACCCCGACCCTTGTCGCCAGCATTGACATTGGGTTATCGAACTTAGCGACGCTAACCTCAAACAAACGGGGCTTCCAGCCCTTAGTCGTTAACGGGCGTCCGCTCAAGGCGATGAACCAATACTACAACCAAGAAAAGGCCCGTTTGCAGGCAGAGTTACCGACTGGGCAACGCACCTCGCACCGTATTCGTGACCTGACGGCCAACCGCAACCGCAAGGTGCGTCACTATCTGCATGGAGCCAGTCGGCTCGTGATCGACCATCTGGTCGCGGAGGGCATCGGCACGCTCGTGCTCGGGCGCAACAAGCAGTGGAAACAGGCCATCGCCCTGGGGCGGCAAACCAATCAGGCATTTGTCGCCGTTCCCTTCGCCGAGTTCATCCAGATGCTCACGTACAAGGCCCAGCTTGTCGGCATTACAGTCCTCCTCCAGGAGGAAAGCTATACCTCAAAGTGCAGCTTTCTCGACCAGGAACCGATTCACAAACACGACCGTTACCTCGGCAAGCGTATCCAGCGCGGTCTCTTCCGTGCTGCCGATGGCCGCCTTATCAACGCCGATGTCAATGGTTCCTATAACATTCTCAAGAAAGCAGTCCCGAATGCCTTCGCCGACGGGATAGAGGGTGTTGCAGTTCACCCACGGCGGGTTTTGCCTGCCTAAAGCTCAAATGTTAGATTCGTCTACATTTTCGCAAACTGTTCTCACCTTGTGGCGGATGGCCTCTACCAGTGTATGAATATAACGCATCCCTTCCCTGTCTGGCACCTCGCCATAGTGTCGCCAGCGCCGCTGCTCGAAGAATAGACAGCCCCGCAGCTCCGTCAGCGTTGCGGACAGCGCAGCGTGCTCTCGGAACATCGCCTCGCTCTGCGCTGCCATCTCCCCGAGGGTTGCCACGGTTCCCCACTGCCTGTACCCGTCGACCGTCAGCGCGAATTCGCTAATCGTGTCCCAATCCGCATAGGGCGGCGGGAGGAGGGGTTCGGCTAGGGCGGTGTTGGGGATTAGATTCATGGTGAAGCAGTGCTATGGGAGCCTTTGAAATTGCCAAGCATATCTATCGGATACCGCTAATAATCTGTACTGAGAGTGCGTGTACTTTATTTACAAACTTACTATATTGAGCGAGACGCACTCAAAGTACGGATAATTAAGGGATTCGCGATGACATATGAGGATGCCAGACAGCAATTTGCTCATCGACTGCGCGCGGCACGTGCAGAAAGAGGATTGACAC
>JACCSL010000490.1 GCA_013812995.1 Ardenticatenales bacterium
CCCCTAGACCTCTTACCCTGGGTCGCCTCCTGGCTTGATCTGATCCTGGATGAGAGATGGTCAGAAGAAAGGCGGCGGCACCTGCTGGAATCGGCGGCGCACCTGTATCGCAAGCGGGGTACCAAACAGGGCCTTGAGGAGTACCTGGAAATCTATACAGGTCAAAAACCGCAGATTGTTGAGCATCGCGCCAACAATTTTATGGTGGGTAAAGAGGCGAAACTAGGGCAAGCCATCGCTCTAGGCAAGCGGAATATGCCTCATACTTTTACCGTTGTTTTGCATCTTCCTCCTGTCGAAGGGGAGGATGCAACGGTGCGAGCTCAAAAAGAGCAGGAGCGACGTCGAACCATCGAAAAGATTATTGACGCAGAGAAACCAGCTCACACGGCCTTTGTGCTGATGATAGAAAACCAGGATACTGCGATAAGTAGACGCAAGTCTGACCCGGCCCTACGCTCTTCGACTCGCTCCAGGTAGCATTCGCATTCCTCTTGAAGTTTGTGCCAATTAAAGAAGCCGGACCCGCCCAAATCACACCGTCTGAACGGTAGTGGTTAGGCGGGTTTGTGTTTGGCCTGAGTCATGTCCCATTGATTTCTGCCCTCTGTTCCTGCTATGATAAGCATGTATACTAGAAGCAAGCCGTGCTTATTAAGCGTCTGCTGTGTCTCCTGTCCACCCCCTATCATGAAGCCCAACCAGGGGCAAGAAAGTAGTATACCGTGATTAGAGAAGAGATACTTCAGCGGTTTCCTACCAAACGTGTGAAGGCTGTTGATGGCATGGCCGTAACAGCCGAGGTTTGGGAAGAGACCCATGAATACCACCGACAGCAGCAGCAGTTCCATGCATTGCTGAATCATGGGGTTGGCATTGTTAGCGGCCTTGAGGTCATTGCGAGTGATCCGCCCGACAGCTCCGTTTACGTACAGCCCGGCATCGCGATTGATCCGAGCGGTAGAAGCATCGTCATGCCACAGGGTCTATCCTTCGACCTGGGGGCTGTTGAGGGACCGATCTATTTGATTCTGTCCTATGGAGAGAGTCGCCCGCGTGCTGGCGGAGGCTATAATGGCAACGAGGATATTCTGTATGTCCATTCCGAATACAGCATTGAGGCCCGCGCCACCCTGCCAACACGCTCTCACATCGAATTGGCACGGCTTCGCAAAGAGAATCGCGCTGCCCCCATCCTTGATGCAAAAAATTCCGCCCAGCCAAAAGTCAATGAAATCGATCTGCGCTTCCGGCGTGAGATTGGAATCAAGGCAACGGAGATCGTAACGTTGGGTGTGGTACACCTTGGGGGCAAGAAACATCCCAAACATGGGCAGGGAGCCAGCTATCTTGCGCGCGCCCTTCGTGCCTCCGAAAGTAACCGCGTCTGGGTCGATGATGATGTTACTCTGACTGCCTCCAACCTTAGCTCTTACACCCTCCTTTACCTTGTGGGTAGGGACTCATTCCAGTTGAAGCAAGAGGAGACAGATGTCTTGAGTGGCTTCCTGCGGGAAGGCGGAAGTCTGTTCATGGAAAGCTGCCACCAGGAGGGGGAGGGAACCCCGGCCGCTGATCGTTCTTTCACAGAATTGGCATCGAGCCTGGGTGTAAAGCTTGAGGACCTTCCGGCAGGTCACGCGTTGCTGACCGACCCTCACCTTTTTGCCGTTCCTCCCACCGGCTACGAGAGCAAGGGGAGCCATAAGGTTCGTGTCGGGGGGGGGGTTGTCCTTAGCACCCATGATTATGGTTGTTTATGGCAGGCCGAGCAGCGGAGCGGGCCGCCCAGTCGGGAGCAAATCCGGGCCGCCCTGGAGTGGGGAAGCAATATTGTCGCCTATGCTATGGCACGGCGTCAGAAGGCACGAACGGAGCAGCGATTGGCTGCGACGGGACAAGAGCTATTGATGATTCAGTAGTACTTTCTTACTAGCTAGGAGCTGTGAGAATGGCAGATCAATACGGAAATCTAGAGGTTACCGACAGAGATGGGTGGCGAAAAGAATATGCTATTCTGAAACCACTGGTTTATGTCGGTAGTGACGCAAAAAATGATATTGTCCTGGATACGGCGCGGGGTGCAGGCGTTGCCTCGCGACACCTCCAGTTAATCGCCCTGGCAGATAGCGGCGAATCTGGCTTTCGTCTGGTGAATCTGGGCCAGAAGAATCTGATGTTAGGGGAGAGTGGGTCGCAGGTGGTACCCCCACACGCTGCTATTGACATAAGGGATGAGAGTCATATAAAATTAGGAGACTTCACGCTTGTTTTTAAAGGTGGGATCGCGAGAGCAGCCCCCTTTGGATCACGCGGAGGACTCGGGGCAGCACCGTCTAACACGGGCTCTATTGCGCTTCGGGTGAATCTCCCCCAGACTCACCTAAACCCAAATCACCCTACACGCGGATCATTGCTTATCCGCAACATGGGGCAGGTGATGGGGGTGCAGTTCAAGATTGATATGGAAGGCTTTCCACCAGAGCTTTGTGAGATAGGAACAGGCCCTGTTCTGTTCCCAGGTGGGGAGAAGGAAGTTCCTTTTACCCTACAGTATCCTCAGCAACCTACCACGCGTGCTGGGGGTTTTAAGATTATCTTCACTGTTACAGCACCAGATGCTTATCCGGGAGAAAGTGCCACTATCTCCCAGAATCTTCAAGTAACGCCCATATACAGCCATAAGCTCCGCTTTGTAACAAATGACTAGATAGTCCGCCATCCCCCTACTCTCAGTCAGGAATATCATGGCCCGTACATCAATACTCAAACTAGCTGCCGTAATGGGTCTCATCACAGTGCTTTTGCTGCTCGCTGGCGGGGCCAGAGCACAAGAGAGCACTGTGACTCTTGCCATTGATAGCATCGACACGGCTGCTTTTCCTGAGATCACTCTCTATGCGCGTGCGCTCGATGCCACACGGAGACCGATACCGGGCTTAATAGCGAACGACTTTCTTATACTGGAAGATGGGGTGCAAGTTCCAGCCTCCGCTGTTAAGGTAGAGAGTGACACCTCACGTCCCCTCCATCTGATCTTTGCGATTGATACGAGTGTCACCCCCGATACCCTGCTGAACCTACAACAGGCCATGAAGGCCGTGGTTGCTACATTGGGTCCCCAGGATCAAGTTGCCATTTTTGCTTATTCGGCACAGCCCAATGCGGTTTTGGGAAGCTTCGCCAGCAATCCGACGGTGCTAAACAGCGGGATTGATGCGTTGGTGGTTGCTAATTCACCAACCGCGTTGAACGAGACCGTGTCACGGGCCGTGGCATTGGCAAGGACCGTGCCAACATCTCAGCCAGCCATCCTTCTGGTCACCGATGGGTGGGATAGCCAGGAGGTATTTCCGGGTAATGTGACGAATGAGGCCCTTGCCGCTGAGGTACCGATTTATCCCATCACCATTGGCGCAGGTCAAACCGGGGTAACAACAGCGCAGGCCATGGCGCAACAAACCGGGGGCCAGCCCTTTATCCTTTCCACCTCCAACGAGATCGCTGCGAATCTACAGGCTTTGCAAGCAATTCTGCGGCAGGCTTACCGGGTGACTTATACCTCGTCGGTACTCCCTGATAATGCTGAGCATGGCCTGACGCTCTCTGTGTCGTACCAGGGCACGCGCGCGCTGACAATGGGAGAGTTTACGGTGGTTCCTACCACCCTGGCTGTCCGAATTCCTGGTCTGACCGAAGGGCAGCAGGTCAGCGGCATTGTTCCTCTCACCGTTCAGGCTGTTTCTCCTTCCCCGATTGTGTCTGTTGAGTACCTTGTCAATGATGCACATCTGGAGCAGCTAGACAGGGAACCGTACAAGTTCGATTGGGATACCAGCACACTTGGGACAGGGAGTTACGTATTAACCGTTCGGGCTATTGATGCAGCGGGGAATGTTGGTGAAAATCGTATCACCCTGAATATCATTGCCCCCCTGTCCGTTCAGGCCACCCTTTCTGCGGACCGGGTGCAGGTGGGCAAGGATGTGACGATTGAGGCGGAGGTCGAGACACGAACCTCCGTATCACGGGTAGAGTTCTTGCTTGATGGGACGAGCCTAGGGAGTGATGATACGGCTCCCTATAGCTACACCTTTAACAGTACAAAATACCAGGCAGCCTCTCACAACATTACAGTGCGAGCCTATGATGCGCTGGGCAACATTGATGAGACCACTCTTCCCATCCAATTCGTGACTGGTAGTACGACCAATTGGGGGGCGATAGGCAGGTGGGTGCTTCTCCTCCTTGGCGCAGCGGGTATCATCGGCGGTATCCTCTTCTTCCTGAAGCGGCGTAAGAAGCAGGAGATAAGGGGTGCGATGAAGCACTGCTTTGTGGAGATTCATAATGACGGCAATGTTCCCAGCCGCTATGAACTCCGGGCCGAAGTCCAAGATGATGCGCTGGGCTTTCATTTTGCGCTGGCCGGCGAACCGCTCATCCAACGCCAGGAAACCAGCGAAAGAACGGTGGCCGTAGCAGCATCAGCGCCCACGAATGGGGGTGGGAATACCTACGTTCCTAATGCCTCATCAACCACAGAGAAGGCGGGGGATACCTTAGGGTTTGCTGCGCGCGCTGCGGATGCCGTCGCGGATGTGATGTCGAACGTGAGTTACTTCCTACCCAAAGAGATAAGCGGCTCCGTCATGCGAATGGCGGGTGAGCTACGACGTGCACGGCAGACCGCCGCCATCGCTAGTCGGCTTCCCACCAACCTAACCAGGGCTGCCACCAATGTCACGGGCCAAAAAGAGCTACCCAAGAACTCGCGGCTGCGGCAGGGCACAACAACCAACGGTAGTACTACCGGGACGGGAAACGGCACCAGCTACGTGACCGAAACGGTGGTTGGGAATACGTGGACACAGACCCCGCGCGTCGAGCCGGGACAAACATTGGTAGTTGATCTTTTCGTCGAACCCTTGAAAACCAATGCAACAAATGCCTATACTTTCCAAATCATTTCGAGATCTCTTGAGCACGAGGGAGCCCCACTCATCATTGAGCAGGCTAATGTTCATATAGGGAAGTCCTGAGTCGTCGAACGCTAGTCCACCTTCCCTGTTACTTTCAGCGGCTATCCTATCTTGTGTAACGTGCGGTTCAGGAGTATTCGATGCCACGTCAAGGCCATCTCGAAATTATAGAGCCCAGTGGGAACATTCGGTTTCACGACCTTGATCCGGATAAGGGCATTACGAATATTGGGCGACACCCCGAGAACGACATCATTATCGATAGTCCGGGGGTTGCTTCTTTTCATGCTGTGCTTGATCATCGCCAGAAACCCTACCAGATTACCCTTCTGAGCCAGGCGGCTCGGGCATCAGTTGCGGGCGAAACCTTAACCCCCAATATCTCCAAGCCCGTTCAGGAATGGGATGCTATCCAGATCGATGGTCATGCCATCATTTTGCTGGAGGATAACGGGAGCAATGGTGGCCCCATCCCCGCGCCCGCGCGCCCCATGCTTCGACCCTCTCCTCCTGCCGCTCCCTTACAGTTGTTGCCCTTACCGGCTGCCACTTATACGGCTCCTGCCACCTATGAATCTGACATTCCCGAGATTGCTCTCTTTTCTCCGCAGAGGCCCGATCTCACCCCAGCGCCATCGCCGCTTAGCTTTGACCGCCCTAGTCTGGCGTCTCGGCCAGCGGATGAGACGAATGAGATTATTATCTCGGACCTCTCTGCCCGGGAATGGGTAATCAATGTTGAAGAGACTGCAACTTTCCAGGTCAGTCTGGCGAACGGCGGGGATATCGTTGCTACCTTCCTTGTTCAGGTCGAGGGCATTGAGGAGAGTTGGATCACCATCTCTCACCCTCGTGTGAATCTGAATGAGGGAGAGCGTACAACTGTCACTATCAGCCTCACCCCGCCGCGTCTCTCTACCAGCTGGGCAGGCGATCACCATTTCTCGGTGATTGTCTCTTCACCGAATCATCCTGGGCTCCACAGCAAGCGCGGCGCTACCCTGACGATTAACCCCTACTATGAATTCGCGGTAGGAGAGCTCTCTCCCAAGCAACAGACCATCTCCTGGCGGCAACGTCAAGGAATGGCTGATTTTCCTATTGCAAATAAAGGCAATAGCAATGCATCATTCAAGGTAGAAGCAATTGACGAGGAACGTGCTTGTACCTTCGAGTTTCAGGTGCCCGGCGAAGAGGTTGTTCTGGCCGGGCAGGCGGAGTTCGAGCTAGCGCCGGATGAAGTCGCCACTATCCCAGTCGTTATCATCCCGCGAACGCGCCAGCTTATCTTACGTAAGCGCACCTACTCTTTTACCATCACAGCCGATCATCTTCTGGATGATCACACCGCCCGCACCGTTCTGGGCCAATTAACCAGTAAACCGCTCATTGCTCTGTGGATGATTGTTCTTTTTGCCCTACTGGTCGCTCTTTTTATTGTTCTCCTGTTCCGCCCTTCCATCAACAGCGTATTTGTCTCTCCAACAGGAAATCCGGTACTCATTCGGGAGAAAGAAGATGTCAAGATCAGCTGGGAAGCCTCTTATTTTACCGATGTGGTGCTTGAGTCTATAGATGTGGCTGATGGCACTAGGGCGGGGGTCAATCGCTCCCCTGAACGCATTGGGAGCTATGTGGTGAACCCCGAAAATAGCACAGACTATGAGGTTCGCGCAGAGAATTGGCTCTCCAAGCTCATTCCCTATCTCCAGCCGGAGCCGGAGCTCGTCCACGTGGTGGTCGACCCCTATAACCCCAAACTGCGGGACTTCAGGGTAAGTGCGAATAACATCCAACTGGGTGAGAGTGTCGTCGTATCCTGGGAGACCCTGGATGCTACCGAGAAAACGCTCTTCGTGAACGACGTTGCTCAAACTCTGACCGATGATAGGGGATCGTTGACCTTCGATAATCTGACGAGCGTTACCACCTTCAGTCTCAAGATTGCGAATCGATATCTGCCGAACGGGACAACGCAGAGTCATATAGTGAATGTGGTTGTTCCTACGTTGACTCCAACACCGACCTTGACAC
>JACCSL010000491.1 GCA_013812995.1 Ardenticatenales bacterium
TCCGCCAGTCGCGCGGCAGCGGCGACCGCGAGCAGCAGCCAGGCGGACGAGAGCCAGCGCCAGCCCCATTCCTGCGGGCCAACGAGGCGACCCCAGAGATGGAAGAGCCAAAAGCTCAGCGGTGGGCGGCGCTCGGTCATGGCGCTCTGGGTCATCACCGCCGCGAGCGTGGGTTGCCCGGCGTTGCGCAGGGTGAAATCCTCATCAATCCACAGGCTCATGCTGCCCATGCGCGCCATGAGTAAGCCAAACAGCACCCCTAGCAAGAGCAGGAGTGCTGTTTTTTGTTTAAGAAATAACCCCATCCGCTACCGCTTACGCAGCTTGCTCAGCAGGCGCAGCAGTTCCAGGTAGAGCCAGACGAGCGTCACGATGAGGCCGAACGCGGCATACCACTCCATGAACTTCGGGGCTCCCTGCTCGACGCCGTGCTCGATGAAATCGAAATCGAGAACGAGGTTCAGGGCGGCCACTGTCACCACGACGAGGCTGAAAGCAATTCCAATCGGTCCGCTCTCGTGGATGTACGGAATCCCTATTCCAAAGAGGCGCAGAATCAACCCGGCGAGGTAGATCAGCATGATGGCGCCAGTAGCGGCAACAACCCCGCGCTTGAAGTTGTCCGTGGCACGAATCAGCCCTGTGCGATAGGCCACCAGCAGCGAGAGAAGCACCCCGAAAGTGAGCGCCACCGCCTGAATCACGATGCCCGGAAACTCCAATTCAAAGAGCACCGAGAGACCGCCCAGTGCCAATCCCTCCAGCAGGGCGTAGATCGGGGTTGTGAACGGCGACCATTCCTTGCGAAATGCGGTGATGATTGCCATCACGAGCCCACCAATCGAGCCGCCGATTACCCAGGGCATGACCTGGGGGGTTCGGTCGCCAGCGGTCTGAATCCAGACAGCCGAGGCGGTTAGCACTAGCAGGAACAGGAGAATGACAGTTTTGTTGATGGTCCCCTCAAGGGTCATGCGACTCTCGTCGGTACCGACGGCTACCTCGCGGAACGTTTTTTCGTTGAGGGCGGGATTGGCTGTTCTCATGATGACTCCTATTAAAATTGATTTCAGGCAAGCCTGGGTGGCTGCCATTGCCAGCAGGAAAGCTGCCAGCCTCCGCCATCGACGGCCAGGGCCGCCTGGTAGCCCGCGCCAGCGTGAAGTGCCTGGAGTTTCCACCGGGTAGCCTGCACCGGGTCATCCCGCGTCTCCAACAGCGTCGCGGGGTCGCCGGGCGTTAGCGTCACATCAAAGGCATCTAGAGCAAGGGAGAGGCCCTCGCCGCGCGCCTTGATGTACGCCTCCTTGCGGGTCCACGCATTGAAGAAGGCGTCCTTGCGTTGATGGGGCGGCAACGCCGTGAGCACCGCCTGCTCCCGAGGCGAGAAAAAGCGAGTCGCGATCTCCTCAAACTCGATGTCCCGCATCGCCTCCACGTCCACCCCGACGCTCCGCTGCCAGGAGAGCGCGTAGAGGGCAAGCCCGCCAGAATGGGATAGGTTGAACTCCAGTGGGTGCTCCGCAGGGAGCGCAGGAAGTGAGGGTCGTCCGTAGGCGTTGTAGACGAACGCGCCCCGGTAGACATCCACCCCCAGGTAGCGGCCCAGCAGGAGCCGTAACGTTCCCCGCGCGATGATAAAGTGGTCGCGATGATGAGGAAAGCGGAAGCGATCCGCCCGGTTGACTTCATCCTCGGCGAGAAGGCGCGTCAGGCCCTGAAGGTAGGACGGGTCGATGAGGTCCAGCGGGACACGCCAGACATGAACATCCTCGCGCGTGAGCGCCAGGTCGGTGGGGGGATAATGCCAATCGATCATAGGGGAGGTTTTAACCGCTCTCTCAGAAGGGGTCTTTCCTCCTGGGGTTGCACGGCATATTGTGCTATCGCATCCTCGGTGCGGCGCAGCCGAACCACCGGGGAAAACAGGAAAAAGAGCCCGGAAAAGAGCCCACCGATGACGGCGATCACCAGCGTAGGGCGCAGGCCAATCTGCCCGGCGATGATGCCGCCCAGCACCGCCCCCAGCGGCAGGATACCCATCACCACAAAACGGGCGGTTGCCCCCACGCGTCCCAGAAGCCGGTCCGGCGTGATGCTCTGGCGCAGGCTCAGTACGTTGATGTTGAACACCATCACACTCGCCCCCATGATTCCCCAGCTGAGGGCAAGGAACCCCATCGCCACCAGCGCGGGTGGCCGTGCCAGGGGAACCAGCGCCATCGCGGCGGCCCCCACCATCATCGAGCCCGTAATCGCTGGGCCAATGCCGACGCGCTCGGTAATGCGGCGGGCCATGAGCGCCCCAAACAGGGTGCCCGGCCCCGCAATGGTGAAGATGATCCCGATGTTCGCCGCCCCCAGCCCCAACTCTCGCACCATGAACAGAACAAGAATCGCGTCAATCATTCCGGCAAAAAAGTTAAAGATGGCGGTTCCGAACGTCAGGGCGCGCAGCAGGGGGTTCCGCACCACCACGCGAATTCCCTCGCGGATGTCCGCCCATAACGCGGGGCGCGGGCCAACTATCTCCGGCTTGCTCTCTTCGACCCGCATCCAGAGCAGGCTGGCCGCAGAGAGCAGGAACGAGAGGGCATCTATGACCAGCGCCAGGGGGGCTCCTATCACCTGAATCAGCAGCCCGGCCAGCCCCGGCGAGACAATCTGGGCGGCCGAGCGGCTACTTTCCAGCTTGCTGTTGGCCTCCACCACATGCTCGCGGGAAACTAGAACGGGCACAAAGGCCAGATAGCTCAGTTCAAAGAACACCGTTAGTACGCCCGCCAGCAGCGCGATGGCATAGAGATATTCCATACGCAGCAGCCCGAAGAATGCCACCAGCGGCACAAGGCCGATACACAGCGCGCGCCCGATGTCAGCGGCAATGAGGATGGGGAGGCGCTGGGCGCGGTCAATCCAGGCCCCCGCTGGCAGCCCGACCAGCAGGTATGCCACCTGGCCGAGCGCCGACAGGACGCCCATCTGCTCCGGGGAGGCGTTGAGGGTGACGGTGGCAATGAGCGGCAGGGCCAGCCCGGTGATATTCGAGCCGACCACGGAGATGGTCTGCCCGGCCCAGAATTTGAGAAAATTGGGGTTTTGCCAGAGTCCTTGGAAGCGCGGGGGCATAGCAATCCTTCGATAGAGATGTGCGGCTGGGGTGAAAAGAAGGGGCCAGGAGCGCGGAGCAGTCGGAGCCACTCGTCCCTAATCATCCGCCAGAAAGAGGCGATGAATGCGGGCGCAGGTCAGGTGGAGCCGCTGCCCCGTCGCGAGCCGCAGGGTGCAGTAGGCCCCTGTGCGACTCTGGGCAATCCCTTCGATCTGCCCCACCAGGGCACTGATCCGCTCCCCGTAATGAACCGTGACGGGATGGCTGGAGGCAAGCGCCCGCTGTAGCTCGGTCGCCAGAGGTGGGAGTTGCACCAGCGGCAGGGCATAGGGGGCACCATGCAGGCGGAGTAGGTCGTCCCCGTGCTGGGCGTGTAGTTGGGAAAGGGCCGCGCTGAAAAGTTGCGCCGTCGTGGCGGCATCATCCGCCGCGCGGTGGGTAGGCTGGGTCGGCAGTCGGAAGGCACGGGCAGCGGCCGCCAGGCGATTGGAGGGCAGGCGAAAATGCGTGCGTAACAGGCGCAGCGTATCAAAGATGGGGGCCTGATAGGAATAGCCGCTCTCAGCCAGGGCAACCGCCAGGAAAGCCGCATCGAAGGGGGCGTTGTGCATCACCAGGGGACTCTCCCCGACGAAGGCCAGGAAGTCTGTGGCAACCTCGGCAAAGCAGGGCGCACCCTGGAGATCGGCGCTGCTCAGGCCATGCACGCGCTGGGCACCGGGTGAGATGGGGCGATGCGGCCAGAGCAGGCTCTGCCAGCGCGCCAGTTCCCCTGCCAGGGTGAAGCGTACCGCCGCCAGCTCGACCAGACGATGGCCTGTCTGTGCGGAGAGGCCCGTCGTCTCGGTATCAAGCGCCACGAAGGTCATCTGAGTCAGCGGGGTTGTGAGGGGGATCGAGGCAATGTTCATGGCCTCATTCTGACCCGTGCCAGGGCACGCTGTCAAGCAGCGTTTCAACAACCATTCCTGCAAAGGGGGCTGACTCGCAGGGCAATTGCATACTCGGACGGTTTCGGTTCGCCACGCCCGCGCGGGCATCACGGCTCAACGCCTTGGCCCACGACGTATGCAATTGCCCTGGGCTGATTCGCTGTAGTCGTTGCAAAGCCATCTTGTTTCCCTATATAATGGCGACCTCATCACGCCCCTTCGTTCCATCCTGCCACCTACCACGACCAGGGAACCTTATGATCTCAGATACCTCTCAAGACGGTCGTTCCTTTATTGAACTCCGCCATGTTGTCAAAAGCTACGAGAGCCCCGCAGGCACATTCACGGCCTTAAAAGCTTGAGTTTAGAGCCGAGGGTATGAGCAAAGGGTAGGCAGAAGTAGCCGAGACGCAAGAGGTTCAGCACCTTACCAACTGAAAGCGAAGGAATGGGCGAAAAATCAAGCCGCCTTGGGGCGCTTTTTGCCTTTTTTAATGATAGGATGGCGCGAGCGCGGGGCGGGATGGAAACCCGGCGCGCGCCTGGACTTGGGCGGCTTCCACCTGCGAGTCGCTGCTGGTGCTCGCCCCGCGCTTGATGTCTTGTGGCATCCCCCACAAACTGCGCCACTCGACCAGACGCACCAACCACGCGTAGCGATGCCCCAGAGCTGCTCGGCGCTGGCAGGCTCGCACTCGTCAAGTACCTGCCGTAGCGCGTCGAACTTGATCCGCCCTTCATTGAGCACATCATAGATACTGCTGAAGCTGCGCCGAAACAAGGGCGATTCACTCATCCCTACGGGCGATTCCACGCTCAACGCACTCGTCAGCGCATCAATCAGCTCCAGCCCTGCATCCGCCCGTTGGCTAAAACTCTGGTAGACTCCTTCGCGGAATCGGTCGATCATGGGTTTCTCTTTCCTAACTAGGGATTGGATAAACCCATTATCGCCGATTCCTTTTCAGGTGTTAAGTTGCTCTCATAACCTCGGCTCTAAACTCAAGAAGTGTAAGCTGTCTTACAGCCAGCCACCTCCGCTGAGCGTACCCTATGAGTACACGCGAATCGACTCATGAAGGAGGTGTTACATGACCCTTGCACAATCGCCACTCGATAGAACTTTGAACCAGCGGCTGCTGAATGGGGCGCTGGGGGGGCTGGCCGGGGGTGTGCTCTTTGGCCTGATGATGGGCATGATGGGGATGTTACCGATGATCGCCGGGCTGGTCGGCTCCTCGTCGGCCATCGTCGGCTTTCTGATTCACATGCTCATCAGCGCCATCATCGGCGCGATCTACGGCCTCACGCTGGGCACGCTCACCACGAATTGGGGCAAGGCCCTTGGGCTAGGCGCACTCTACGGGGTGATCTGGTGGATCCTTGGCCCCCTGCTCCTGATGCCGATGATGATGGGGATGGGACCGCAACTAACGCCTGAGGCGATGAGTGGGGCCATTCCGAGCCTGATCGGCCACATCCTCTACGGCATTATCACGGGAGCAGTCTACCTGTGGCTGACGCGCCGCGCGTCTTAGCCGCTCTCCCCGGCAATAGCGGCGAGCCCTGGGCGGTCCAGAATGTGAATCTGCTTCCGCCCAATCTCGATCAGCCCCTGGCCCTTGAACTCGTTCAGGATCAGGGTGGCGGTCTCGCGGTAGGTGCCAAGCATGTCGGCCAGTTCCTGGTGGGTATGGCCGCGCACCTCGTTGCCTTCCTCACCCAACGCCAGGATCAACGTTGCCAGGCGAGCAGGGATCCGATTGAACGCCAGTTGCTCCAGTTGTCGCTCGGCGGCCTGAAGGCGCTGCCCCATGATGCTCATCAGCCGCAGAGCCATCTGGGGCTTCTGGCGCAGGAGAGTCTCGACATCGCCCCGACTCATCACACACACCCGCGCGGGGCGGACGACCTCGGCAAAGGTGTTGTGCATTCCCTGGCCGATCAAGCTCATCTCGCCAAATACTGCCCCCTTGGTCAAGGTCGCCACGATCAACTTGCGCCCCTCGGACGTCAGGCGATAGAGATGGACCGTCCCCTCCTTGAGAATGAAGAGGACTTCCCCAATCTCGCCCGCGCTGTAAAAGAGTCGCCCCGGCTCGCAGGTAAACATGGTGGTCGTGCGCTCGATGGCCCACATCTCAAGGCGGTTGAAATCCTGAAAGAAGTCGTGCTCCAACAGATAGCGCATTTTGTCATCCTGAAGGGTGCTCATTCGTACCTCGCTTGCGTAGCATTTTTCCTCATCATAGCAGCGCGGGGCCAAGAGGGCTGTATACTAACAGAATGGGAGATAAGGAAGAGAAATGATGGCCCAAAGCGCTCCAGGGGCGAGACCGCGCCTCGAACTCTTTGTCACCGCAGATTGCCCCAGTTGCCAGACCGCGCGGCAGGTCGCCGCGCAGGTGGCAGCGCACTTTCCCATGTTAGTAGAGGTCCATGTCATTGACCTGGATCTGCCAGGGACGGTGATCCCCAGCGAGGTGTTCGCCAGCCCGACCTTTCGCCTGAATGGACGGATCATCAGCCTGGGCACGCCGACCTGAGGGCGCAAGCCTTCAGCCGCTTCATTGGGTCGCTGATTAATATCAACTTCAACAGCTACACGGTCCCTCTGAGTGCTATTCTCATCCAGGTCGTGGTGGGAGTGGTGGTGCCCCTTCTGGCAGCCTTCTTCCCCACCCGTCAGGGAACGCAGGTCACCGTGCAGGAGGCGATCAGTGATTATGGGGTGGATGGCAACGCCTATGGAGACAGCTGGCTGGAACGCGGCTTGCAGAAACTCCATTTTCTCTCCCAGCCCCTACAAATCGGGCTACGCAACACGTTCCGCAACAAATCGCGCCTCCTCCTCACACTGGTGGCGCTTACCGCTGCCAGCGGTATCTCCGTGTCGGTCCTGAGCACGCTCACCGGCCTTACCGCAACGCTCGACAAATCAGACACCTTCTTCCAGGATGATATCAGTTTCAGCTTCTCCCGTGGGTATCCTATCGAGGAAATTCTTCAGGCGGTCGAGGGCGTAAAGGGCGTTGTCAGGATCGAAGCCTGGATTCTCGCCACCCTCCGCCTGCGCCTAGCAGACGGAAGTGAAAGCAGGGATATTACCGTGTGGGCGGCACCGCCAGACACGCAGATGCTTCAGCCGCTGCTCATGGAGGGGCGCTGGCTCCAACCAGGGGACACGAACGCGGTAGTCATCAACCCTTATCTCTATTCCCTGAGGAGTGATGTGCGGGTAGGGGATGAGCTAACCTTCATCATCCAGGGGCGAGCCTTGCCCTTCGAGGTCGTTGGGCTCATCGAGAGCATTCCCAATGGCCTCAATCCCTCTCCTTATGTCTACGTTCCCTATGACTATTACGCCACCGAGGCCGGGGAAGTCGGGCTAGCCAATCGCGCTCAGGTGCTCCTGACGGAGCATGATGCCGCCACCCAGACGAGCTTCGCCGCCGACTTGGAGAGGCGCTTCAAGCAGGGCGGGATCAGCCTGGACTATGTCATCACGGGGGCCGACCTGCGCCGCGCCTTCGAATCATCGCTCAACATTGGGATTCTGCTGCTCCTGGTGATGGCCCTGCTGATGTCCATCGTAGGCGGGCTGGGGCTTGCAGGAGCCATGATCCTGAACGTCCTGGAGCGCACGCGCGAAATAGGGGTACTCCGCGCGTTGGGAGCTTCTGACGGGGCCGTGTTACAGATTGTCCTCGTGGAGGGACTCCTGGTTGGCCTTATCAGTTGGCTATTGGGGGCTATCCTGGCGGTGCCCTTGAGTGCCGCCTTGAGCAGTATTCTAGGCAATGCGTTCATCCGGATTCCGCTGGACTACAGCTACCCCATCGGTGGCCTCTTTGCGTGGTTGGCCGTCATCGTGGTCATCGTCCTGGTTGCTAGCTATGCCCCGGCCCGCCACGCCTCGCGTCTGACGATCCGCGAGGTCTTATCGTATGAATGACGACTACTACCTGCTCCCTCACTAGGTAATTCAGCGAGGCAGAAGCATCTGGGAGGGAGCAATGCTGGTGAGAGCGGAGTTGAAAGCGGTTTCTCCATGGAAGTCACTTTTTGTGCTCTCCCCTATAGCCGCACGTCCTACACCTGACGGGGAATGTTGAGCGCGGTGCGGCGGGGTCGGTATTATCCAGGCCCTTGACCTGTAAGAGACCAAAGCAAGAATTCATTCGCTGCTCCGCCTCACGGCTGCATCCAGCAGCGGAACGAGACGTGCCTCGAAGGGAAACCGTCGTGATGCCACCAACGTCTGCGCGAGCGCAATCCCCGCGCGTGCCTGCTGCACCACCACCTCCGGATAGCCCATCCGCTCTCGGTTTCGGGCGAACGTGTCTTCATCTCGCACAAAGGACGAGAGATCCGGCTCGACGATCACATCAAGATCAAGATCAATAAAGTCAATCACCTGGCCCTCCACTGTCGCTGGCAGCGCCGCGTCGCACTTTGCCCCCCTAAATCGGCCACAAAGGTCATATTCGAGGAGGACCACCAAGGGCTGCACGGTGCTGAAACAGTGTAAGAACAACAGGGATTCGCTCTCGATTATCCCGCCCGTGCTCTTGCGATGGCGCTCAGGGTGGTGTAGCACCACGAGCCAGTCCTCGACCAGGGAGGGCAGTTTATCGCTCTCCCATTCCGATTTTATGTGCCCATCAAACTTCCGTTTGCGAACTATAAGCTGGAACATGGAAAGCCTCTAGAAAGGTTAGAACTTAGGTGATGACAACCGTTCTTGCGCGGCCTCTACTGTCTTCAATCAACTCACATTGTTCGCCGATCTCCACATGCTGGACACGGTAACGCGCAGCCTCCTCTCCAACGCGCTGAAGTTCACCCCCCAGAAGGGTCGGACCACGCTTTCAGCCAGCTTCCATCAGGGATTCATTCGTGATGGTCCCGCCCGTGCTCTTGCGATGGCGCTCAGGACGATTCGGCCAGCGAGGGGTTAGTAATCTCTGAGGAGATGGTAGGTTAGGATCGCGACACCGCTACTGGTCGTCGTGGCATCGACAAGTTGTAGCCGCTTCAGCGGGTGCCCATCTCCAAAGAGGCGCTTTCCCTTGCCTGCCACAACAGGGTGAACCATGAGAATCAGCTCGTCTAGGAGGTCAGCATGCAGGAGCGACTGCACCAGAGTAGGGCTACCGGTGACCAGAATATCTTTACCCGGTTGCTGCTTCAACGCGGCGATTTTGTCTGCCAGGTTGCCCTTGATCAAGGCAATATTGTCATAGGTTCCCCACGCGACCTTATCCAGGGTCGTCGAGACAACAACCTTGGGCGTGCTATTGATGAAGCTGGCGAATTCGTCATCCGTGTGGCTTGGCCAGTAGTTGGCCCACTCCTGGTAGGTCACTCGCCCTAGCAGGATGGCGTCCACTCGTGCAATCTGCTCGTTCATGCTTTCCCCCATCTCAGCATCGAATTCGAACTGCCATTCATGGGGAGACTCGGCCACACCGTCAAGGGCAATAAAGAGGCCTGACACGACCTTTCGCATTGGGGTTCTCCTTAGTCTTGTACACCTTTGGTTCATCAACTGCCATGATACAGGCAAGGCGCGACACCAGCCTCACGAGATGACAAGAGGACAAGATGGTCGAGGAACCGTACTACAAGATCGCCAGATACGCGCGCCAGGGACCGACCTCTTCGGCGTATACCAACGCCATAGATCGGACTATCTGAGCCAGATGATCCAGATCGTGCACGACCCATGTCGCCAGTAACTGCCCAAGTCTGACCTCGCCGAGTTCAGGGTGCTGCCCTGTTCTGTCAAGATCTGCCCTCTTCAGATTCATACCCACCAGCACAGCGATATTCTCTCGCCGTAGCTCAGCAAACGCCGCGAGCAGGTCAGGCACACTCTGACCCTGGCTCGCGACGAACTGCGCCGTTCGGTCAAAGGAATCGAAGGGGCGCGGCTCCCCTGCTAGAATGTGCTGTGCCCTCGGAATCCAGTCTGTACGCTCCCCGTGGATAAGGTGACCGATGACATCGTACGGCGACCAGATATCCGCGCCCTCCGTTAGCCGCACCCACCGTTCAGGCACATCTGCAAGCAGGGCGCTCAGGCGCGCGGGTGTTTGACCAAGCATCGCCACAGCCTCGTCCAGATGGAATTCATCCTGTTGCATCTCCGTAATTCTCCTTTCAGAAGGGGCTCCCGTCGGGGTTGGTACCCGTCACCGCGTACTCTCCGACGAGCGTGGCAACGAAAAAGCGCCGGAGGTCGCGGTGGGTTGGGACATGGATATTGTTGCAGCTTGTTGACCTCCTTGAACTGTTGCGGTCCTGGCTCTTCTGTATATGATACGGCCTTTAAATAGCCCCGATTCGAGAGGTTTTAGATGGAACAAGCAGTCAGCAATCCCTACCGGCGCTCCCTTGCGCTCGTCTCACTCTACATTGCCTTTATGATTATTGCGCAAGGCATAACAGCGACGCGAATCCTCTGTTTACCCTCCGCTGTGGCGTCCCTGCCATCCTTCGCGTTTGCCTGTCCCCCCAATCTCTATCCCTTCATGGATTATCCCATGTATCGCATGCTTCACCAGGAGGGCGATGAGATTCCTCAGATTGAGATCAGCGCGTTTCTGGAGGATGGGCAGCAGGTAGTGATCGACCCGGAGCTTGGGGACTACACGATCTATCAAGGGT
>JACCSL010000533.1 GCA_013812995.1 Ardenticatenales bacterium
CCCGCCAGGAGGGCGGCTCGACGATTCTGGAAGTCACCTCAATGGACGAGGATGGCCGCCCGGTCAGCGCCTCGGAGACCCGTGCCCTCATCGTTGGCCCAGACCTGGAGCCTACCGAGCTGACCAACCCGCAGGTGGGAGCCGGGCAGTACCGTGCCGAGCTGCCCACGGACGACATCGGCGCGTACTTCATCGCGGTCACGCAGCAGGATGAGAGTGGGGAGATTATCGGGGGAAGCTCGCGCGGCTTCGTGGTTCCTTACTCCCCGGAATATCGCCTGCAACAGACCGATGAGACTCTACTGGGCCAAGTGGCAGAGCGCACGGGCGGGGTGGAACGCACCCTGGGCGCGCCCGCGGAGGTGTTCGAGCACCCGCCGCAGCAGGTCACGCGCGCCGAGGACCTCTGGCCCTGGCTGCTGCTCCTGGCCCTGCTGCTCTTCCCCTTTGATGTGGCGGCGCGGCGCGTCATGTTTGGGCAGCGGGAGGTGGAGGCAGCGCGCGCCTGGATCGACGCGCGCCGCCAGGGCACCGTCACCCCGCGCGCGGAGCCCATGCTAGGCACGCTCTTCGAGGCCAAGCAGCGCGCCAGCCGCCGCGATACAGCGACAGGCGAGGAGAGCACCCCCGCCATGCCCGCACGCCCGGCCGCGTCGGGGCCGGTGATCATCGCGCCGCGCGCGCCAACGCCCACGGAGCCACCGGCCAGCGATGCTTCAGGCGATGAGGATTCCACGCTCTCCCGACTCCGCGAGGCCAAGCAGCGGCGGACGCGGAAGTAGCAATTGTTCGATATCAAGGAAACTCATGTACCCCATCGAGATACGCCAGGCAAAAAAGGCTGATCTGGATCAGATCGCTCACTGGATCGCACGGCTGAACGCCCTCTCCGCACACCAATGCCTGCATTGTGATGAGACGTATGAGGGCGTTCGGAATGGCATCGCGGCTCTCGGAGAATCGCCAGAGACATTCTTCGTCATGGCAGGGCGGGGCGAGGGGTTGGTCGGCGTTCTGGGCTGTGACTGTTCGGAGGAAGATGGCTGGCTATGGGGACCATTTGTAGAGGATAGCGACTGGGAGGCGGTGACATCTGACCTGTTTCACCGGCTGATGGACGTTCTACCCAATATGGTTAGAACACTCCATACCTTCACTGGCCTTGCCAACCCACGTAGCCATCGCTTTTACCTGGCAGAGGGCTTTGAGGAGACGAAAACCTCCCACATCTACACCGCGCTTCCACCCGATGAACAACAGGAGCCAAAGAACCTTTGTGGGGAATTCGAGGCGCATCATCGCGCAGCCGTAGTAGCGCTTCATGAGTTAGCCTTTCCCGGCACACCCATGACCATGCCGGAGATCATCGCCCGGCTGGATGACGACCACAAGCTTTTTGTGTGTACCAATGGAGACGAGGTTCTGGGCTACCTGTACGCAACCCTGAACGACGCACCTGTCGAAGGCTTTATTGAGTTTCTCGCGGTCCAGCCCGAGGCGCGCGGCCAGGGCAGTGGGAAACGGCTTCTCTCCACTGCCATGCACTGGTTTTTCCAGGTCAAGCGGATGCCCCAGGCAGGGCTCTGCGTCCTTGATGAGCGGACCAATGCCCAGGCGCTCTATGAGCAGGTGGGATTCCGGCTTTCCTACTCTGGCGTGGGTGCGAAAAAGCAACTCTAGAGAGTATTGAAAAAGAAAAACGCCCCGGTAGCCGGGGCGTTTTCTTGTGTGATAGTTCTATTGGTTAGGTGTCGAGGCGGCGGCGGCCCGAGATCATGTTGAGCAGGCCCAGGAAGATAATCGCACCGATGAAGCTGGTGAGAATCGTGGAGATGTCCAACCCGTCAACCGGGTCGACCCCGAAGATCGCCTGTGCCAGGAACCCACCGACGAGCGCGCCGATAAGACCAACCACGATGTTGCCGACAAGCCCGAAGTCGCTGCCCTTGGTGAACTGGCCTGCGAGCCATCCGGCGATAAGACCAACGAGTGCCCATACGAGAAGACTTACTAACATTTGAACCTCCTGATGTCCATTGGAACATTGATTGCGTTAGACATCTGTCCTTAATGCAACATGCGTGCCACCAGGCAGGAGGCGGGCCTTTTCTAGTCGTATCGCAGGGCCTGAACCGGGTCGAGGCTGGCGGCGCGAGCGGCGGGATAGAGCCCTGCGAGCAGGCCAACGAGCGTCCCAAAGGCCAGCGCGCCCAACGCCAGCCAGAGGGGGACGATGCTCAGCGTGCCGATGCCCGTAATCTGCTCCGCTTCCAGATAGCGATGGGCGATCCAATCCACGAGCTTGCCCAGCAGCGTCCCGAAGAGAACCCCCGTCACGCCGCCGATGAACCCCATCATCGCGGCCTCCACCATGAAGAGCAGGCGGATGTCGCCTGGCGCGGCCCCGGTCGCCTTGAGCACTCCAATCTCCCGCGTGCGCTCATAGATTGCCATAATCATCGTATTGACCACGCCCAGCGAGGCGACGAAGAGCGCCAGGATGCCCACGCTGGCAAGCAGCGTCTGGAGCACCGCGAAGATGCGGGCAGCGAGGTTCAACACTTCCTGGAGCGTCTGCGTCTCCAGCTGGCGCGCTTCCAAGGCGGCACTCACGCTCGCCACCGACTCAATGCTTGCCGCCTGGACCAGCAGCGTGTCATAGCCCTCTTCCTCCAGAAAATTGGGCTGGTTGTACCACCACGCCTTGATCGCCGCGCGCTCGTCGTTGCCGATGAATGTGGAGCGCCCTTCGAAGGAGGAGACCCCAACAATGGTAGTGGAAATCTCCGTCTGCTCCCCGCGCGGCGTCTTGATGATGAGGGTCGCGGGCTGGTCCACCACGTCTTGCGGGGTCTGCCCCAGCCGCTCCACGGTGGTTTCCGAGAGCACCACGCCCGTGGTCTCGCCCGGCTGGAGGATGCGCCCTGCGATGGGGTCCGGGTCCGGCTCAAAGGCATCGCGGCCCAGGTCGGTAATGAGCGAGATTGCCGTGGTTTCGTCCCCAAATTGGAGGCGAATATCCATTGCGCGCGGTAGCTGGATCGTGGGGGAGACATCGGCCACGCCCGGCAGCGCCTTGATCTCGGCTACGAGCGCGGGCGTGAGTGGCTGGGCTACCGCGACGGGCGCGAAAGGATCGGCATTGTCCTCCTCCAGCACCTTGGGCGTGACGAAGATCGTCTCCAGACCAATCGCGCGGATA
>JACCSL010000581.1 GCA_013812995.1 Ardenticatenales bacterium
GCGCTGGGCAACACGATTCGCTCTATGCGCGTGATGCTGCCCGACGGCTCCATCGAGCGGGTCAGCCGCACCGCGAACAAAGAGCTATTCGATCTGGTGGTGGGGGGCTATGGCCTCTTCGGCATCATCGTGGACGTAGAGCTGGAAGTGACGGAGAATGTCATCTATGCCTCGGAGCGGCAGATCATCGACTATCAGGCGTTCCCGGCGCTGTTCGAGGAGGAACTGGCCTCCAACCCGAAACTCGGTCTGATGTATGGGCACCTCTCGACCTCGCCCGGCTCGCTGCTGCGGGAGATGCTACTCTACACCTACGAGGAGATTGAGGTGCCCGATGCGGAGATTCCGCCGCTCGGCGAGGTGTCCAGCACGAAGCTGCGCCGCTTTGTGCTGAACTTTTCCAAGCAGGGCTCTATCCCCATGCGACTGAAGTGGTTCGCCGAAAAACACCTCGAAACGCTCGTAGAGTCCTGCACGGTAAATCGCAATCAGGCCATGAAAGACGGCGAAGCCTGCCTTGTCTCCCGCAACGAGCCGATGCACGACTCGGTGAAATATTTACAGAACAGTCTGCCCAACGACACCGATATTCTTCAGGAATATTTCATTCCCCGCGCGCAGTTTGTGCCCTTCGTCGATGGCCTGCGACAAATTATCATCGACAATGACACCACCCTGCTGAACGCCTCGGTGCGGGTGGTGCATCAGGAGGAAAACTTTCTGAACTATGCGCCCGCCGATATGTTCTCCGTGGTTCTGTACATCAACCAGGGTACCGCGCCCGAAGACAACGAGCGCATGGGCATCGTCACCCGGCAGATCATTGACCTGGCGACGAGTGTGAATGGCACCTTCTTCTTGCCCTATCAGCTCCACTACACGCCAGAGCAGCTTCAGAAAGCCTATCCGAATATCGGGGCCTTCTTCGAGGCCAAGCGGCGCTACGACCCCGAGCGCCTGCTAACCAACACCTTTTATGATCGGTACGCGGGCGCAGTTGCGCCCTGATCAATAATCGTAGAGGTGCTCAAGCTCGACATCCTGCTGCTCTAGCTCTTTCAAAATAGTGTGGAGCGATTGAACCGGCACCTTGATGGCAACGCGCTGGCGCTCCGGCTCCGTGAGAATCGGGAGCGCGAAGAGGAAGGTCCCCTGCTCCAGCTCGTACTCCCACGCGGCCGGCGCGAACGCGGTGATGAGAATCTCGTCGTTCCCGGCAATCTCCACAAAGGTGACGCCCCGCGCCACCAGATCCGGCACTAGCTCGGTGAAGGGCTCGTAGCGCGGCAGCGCGGCGATGGCCCCACGCGGCGGGAGGCGCTTCACCACGCGAATCTCTGGCTCCTGGCGCACGACTCTGTCGGTTAGCCCCTCTGCCCAGAGCTGTATTTCCAGAATCTCTGTGCCATACACCGACTGGGTTCCCTGCCTGATGAGCCAGCCATACCCCGCCTTCAACCCGTACTCCACGCTGAGCGCGAGCTTGCGCTCCCACTTGCGGATGGGATTCGGCCCCCAGGCATCGGTTTCCCGCCAGAGGCCATCCAATCGCTCCTTGAATGGGAACTCATACCAGGGGATGGTGTGCAGGAAGGTGCCATACTCCTCGGCGACGCCTTGGGCATAGACGTCTTCCTGGGTCGGTTCACCAGAGCTTGTCCATTCCGTGAGCCTGCCGACGGTATTCTCGTAGATTCCCTTGAGCACATTTTCGACGGTGAAGCTGGAGCCGGTCACCACGAGGGAGAGATGATAGCCGGTATTGAGCGGGTACTGGTCGCGCGTAACCTTGCAAATTTCGTAGTAGCTCTGCCAGTGCTGGCGGATGGCCCCGAAATAGGGGAAGCGGCTCGGCCGGTTGTCCTTGATAAAGGCCGCGTACTCGTCGCTGCTGTAGACGATGTACCACTCGGGGAAGGTGAGATAGGTTTGATCCTCGGGACGCTCGTAATCGACCAGTCCCTCTCTGGCTTCCATGACCTCAGGGGGCAGGGCGACTGGCGTCGTCGCCTCCCTCTTGTCCTCTCCCTGGAACACGCGACACTCGATGGCAACGCCCGCGAGCGGGATAGCTACCGGGAGGAAGACCAGGAAGAAGAAGAGGGTCCCCGCGAGACGCGCCAGCGCGGCAAAGCGCCGCCTGACATTATGCATGGTCGGTGAACTTGCGGCTGAGCACGAAGCCAATGTACATCGCCGCGCCCCCAAGAAGCAGATGGGGCAGATTCGCCGCGAATTTGGTCCCCCAGTCGATGGGGGTCACGCCCTGCGTAAAGATGCCCCCATCCAGGTAGCCCTGCCCCAGGAAGAAGCCAAGCACGCCATCGAAGAAGTAGATGGCTCCGAACGCCTTAAAATAGAAGGCCGCCGCGCGCGTGGAATGCCACGCCGCCCCGGCGGCCCACAGCGCCGAACCCAGGTGCAGCGCGTCGTCCACGATGTCGAGTTTGAAGATGCCGAAGGTGAAGCCCTCGGCGTCGGAGAGGCCAGGGATATAGCCAAGGAGCGTGACGACGAACAGCACCGCCGCGTAGGCCCAGGCAAAGCGCTGAATGAGGGAGATGGGGGGGATTTGAACTGTTTCTCTCACGAGAATCCTCCTAAGTATGAGTGAAAATAGGATTCGTGGTACGGTATCATGATTCGCCCAAACCCCAAAGGAGCCAGCATGAGTCTGACGCGCCGTGCCCTGAGCCGCCTGCTGCTTGCGACAGGTGGAGGGGTGCTCCTGCTTCTCCTGACCCGCCCGCGCACCGTCGCGCCTTTGCCAACCGCACCCCTCACCGTGCTGGCCGCCCTGGGGGAGATGTCCCTCATCCCGCGTGCAGCGTGGGAGGCAACACCTCCCAACCACAACGCGCGCGGGGAACGCGGCCTCTACGATGCGCGGCGCAACCCGGCGGGCTGGCTGCGCTACCCGGAGCCACTCTCCGAGGTGCTGACGACGCTCGTCGTTCATCACTCGGCCCTCCCCGTGGGCGATGGCCCGCGCGAGATTCAACGCAAGCACATGGAGCAGCGCGGCTTTGCCGACATTGCCTACCACTTTGTGATCGACCCGGCGGGGCAGCTTTATGAGGGGCGCGAGCTTGGGGTGCGGGGGGCGCACACGGCCGGGCACAATACCGGCACGGTCGGGGTGGTGCTGCTGGGGAACTTCGAGATAGAGAAGCCGCAGTCCGCCCCGATGGAAACGCTGGAGCGGCTGGCGCGCACACTACAGGAGCAGTACGCTATCACGCACCTGGCCGGGCACCGGGATTTTATGCCCGGCGAAACCGTTTGCCCAGGGCAGAGCCTGGCTCCCCGGCTGCCAGAGCTTGCCGCGCGGCTGGGCCTGGAATTTGGCATCGGCGGCTATCGCCCGCCGCCGTAGGCTTGCCAAGCGTGTTGAGCGCCCCCTCACAGGGCGCTTTTTTGTTGCCTTCGCCCCTCGCCATTGCCAATGACCCACCTCCCCGCTTATCATAGATGTACCAAGAAAACCCCGTCCAGAGTGTAGGTTAGGTGTATGGATCAGCCGCTCACTGTCTATCTCCCCATTGATCGCCTCCACGCGCTGGCCTCGGGTACGCCG
>JACCSL010000606.1 GCA_013812995.1 Ardenticatenales bacterium
CATTTCGCACCGCGTTGTCGGTCTTGATGGTGCCCCGGCTGTGGGCGGAAACGGTGGTGCGCTGCTTCCTGCGAATCGCATCCATCATAATGTCTTCCTGCCGCTCGGTTACCTTGTCGTCGATGTACACCTTGCCTATCATGCACTCCGCGAGGTCTGCTCCAAAACCCTGGGTCGCGCTGTAGGTGTAGAGCACATCGATGCCCTTCTCATCCAGCGCCGATTCCTGGTTAAGCACATTGTTGACTTCCTGGTGGAGGGCCGTGGCGCTGCCAATTCCCTCCTGGGGATTGACCATCATACCATTCAGGTGTGTTACTCGGGGAACCCAGCCATTCAGCGCGCGTGGCTTATCGTACATCTCCATGATGGGGCGGTTGCTCTCATAGCCAACGACTTTACCAACTGCGCTATAGACGAGGTTGCCCTCCTCGTTGCGCTCCCCAACAACCTGCTCGACCAATACATCCGATCCATTGCGGGACACGCGGAATTGCTTGGCATTCAGGTCCGTGTAGTCGCTGTTATAGACCTGATCGGCGACCGCCCCGGCGGTATCTGCAACGGCCTTGGCAGCCTTTTTCACGCCCCTACCAACCGCTTTGCCCGCCTTCTTGGTCCCGTTCCAGGCATTCTTGGCAAGCTTCTTGGTGCCCTCCCACGTATCACTGGCAATTTCTTTGGTGCCCTCCCAGGCGCTACTGGCGACGTTCTTGGTGCCCTCCCAGCTATTTTTGGCAACACTCTTGGTGCCTTCCCAGGCAGTACTGGCAACGTTTTTGGTGCCCTCCCAGCTATTCTTGGCAACATTCTTGGTGCCTTCCCAGGCGTCACTGGCGGTGCTCTTCGTGCTTTCCCACATTCCCCCCAACGACCACCGTTGTACCGCGCCATCCGAGGGCGAAGCACTGTTATGAAGCAGGCGCTGTACCACCTGGTTTCCGTGGCTGCGCTGCAATGTGGCAACATCGGTGGGACTCAGCGAATTGGGTGTCAATAGGGCACGCTGTACCATGCTCGCGGAAGGAGCGAGGCCAAGCGGCTCAGATGTTTGGCTTTGAAGGGAAAGCAATTCTTTTTTCTGTACGATATTTTGCTCTTGGGTTGGGCCTGGTTGCTGCTTGCTCATAACGTCCCTTCGGGCAATTCCCTTCCTATACGAGGACAGAATCAATAGCATTTTCAAGGATAGAGATTATGTTAAAAACTATAGGGGATTGACCCGGTTTGTCAATAGGTGTCAAGACACTTATTTTCTATTTTCCGTCGATGAGAACATGCCGAATGCTCCACTCATGCCAGGGGCTCCGCTTGGTCAGGGTGAGCCGCAGGTAGCGGCAGGTATAGGGTGTGGCGAGGGCAAGATCAACATCTGCCCAGTTGTCTGCCGCCTCGTCAATCAGCGCCCACGTTTCCGCATCCAGGGAACCTTCCAGGCGATAGCCTCGGGGGAACTCCCCCGGACCGCTGAGAAAGCGGAGGGTCTGGAAGGTCTGAGCCGCGCCCAGCTCTATCTGATACCACATTCCAGGCTGTTGCAGGTCGCCGCTATTCCAGGTGGAGATTTTGTTGCTATCAATGGCAAAGCGGGCGCGGCTCAGATGATGGCTCGCGGTGGCGACGCGTCCCCCCTGACTGCCATTGCTGCCAGGTGCGCTATCCTCCTTGCTCACCGACTCTTCCTCGTTTTCCAATGTTCGTGTCGGCGCGCTGCCGCCAGGGTCAGCGGCAGTCACCGTGATCTGGCGCAGTGGGGCAGCCACTCGCAGCCAGCCCTTGCCCTCCTCCCACAGATCCATGTCCAACGTGTGGACCCCGACCTCCTTGGGAGCAACCAGCGAGATTCCCAGCGCGATTTCGCCGCCCGGCGGGACATCAGCGGTGAGTGGCACGCGCCGGGTCATGGCATCGCTGCTCCAGCGGTAGGCGACGCGTACATTGGTATGGGACCAGAGCCGCTGTCCACTGTTGCGCAACCGAACATCCATTCGTCCGGCCGAGTTGGCGCTCATGGTTGTTGGCCCGCGAATGTCAAGCCACTCTGCGCCCCAGGCAGCGGCACCCGCCACGGCCTCCACAACAATGCTCTGGGTGAGCGCGGGGTTGCCCTGCTGGCTGAAGAAAAATTGCCCCTCGCGGCTCAGGTCGACGCGCAGGGTATAAGGGCCCGGTATCGCAGGGGCGAGCAGGGGGAGCAGAACCTCAAGACTCTTACCAGGGCGCACATCCACAGATAGCACGGTGCGAAGCGTGGGCTGAGCCACCTGGCCCTGTGCATCCAGCCACTGGTGGACCAGCATAATAGGCGGCTGCCCCGCTGCCTCCCAGCGACGTGTGCCATTGTTCATGATCCGGACAGCGACCTCTTTCTTTTCCCCCACCTTCATCTTCGTGGGAAGCGTGGCCTTATAGGTCACACTGTAGGCGGCTCCCAGCGCCTCCACCTCGACAGCCTGCTGGAGAGGACTGTCGAACCACTGCTCCAGCTCCGACACGAGGCCGAGTTGCAGGGTGTATTGCCCCGCTGTGGTGGGAAGTTCCAGGGGAATCTCCAGCCGCGAACTCTCGCCCGTCGCGATGGGGGCCGACAACGTCACCCGTCCTTTGCCCTCGGCCCGCTGCCCCTGCGCGTTGACCCAGTGATAACCAAGGCGGATAGAGCCCTGCTGCTCGCCCTTTGACTCCCAGCGGCGCGAGCCATCGTTGCGAGCCGTGAGGGTGGCTTTGAGCGTGTCCCCCGCGAGCCCCTTCTTTGGCAGAGTAACAGGGCTATAGGTCGCTGCCAGGGGTGAAAGTTCCTTTTTGGCCCCCCCGATGGCGACCGGAAAGAGGTCAGGGGTCGTCGCGGGGTCCAGCGTGTGGAGCCACTGCCCAAAGCCATTGTGGAAGAGGGCGAGGCGCAGGCGATACTTGCCACTCTCGGTGGGGGTGCGCACCTTGATGGTAAATTCCGTGCGATCTCCCGGTGCCATCTCGTGCGGGAGCAGCACGCTGGAAACCGGTTTTTCCCGCACCGCCCCCGTCTCGTCTACCCACTTGGCGATGGCAATCACGCGCTGGTTTCCCGCGTTGGGCCAGGGTAGCCGCCCGCCGTTGCCAAGCGTCACCGGGAAGGTCAACTCCACATCCGGCGGGAGCTGATCGGGCACCTTGGCATTGAAGACATAGTGCCAATCGGGGCGCTGCTTCGCGCGGGCCATGCTACCCACCGCTGTTGTTACAGGGAAGGAACCGCTGCCATCCCCCCAGGTAAATCCCTGATTGGACCAGGTGGAATCCGGGCTGGTGGCAATGAACCCGTGCGCCGAGCCGATATAGGGAAACCCCATGACTTTCTGGAGCCATGTCTGGTACTGTTGTTTCTGCTCTTCCCGTGAGAGACTCAGTGGGGGCGATTGCCCATTCGAGTTGCCAAACTCCGTGATCTCGATCAGCTTGTGCGGGTACTTCTCATGGTAGGACTTGAAGCGCAGCCCCCAGAAATCGGAGAGGTAGGTAGTTTCATTGCCGGGCGGGGTTTGCCAATAAATATGACATCCTAAGAAGTCACTCATCTCGATGGCCTGGCGGTTCCACTCCAGCCACTCCAGATCCTTGTGGGGCACCGCCAGGCCAGGGTAGCCCAGCAGCGCCCAGGGATGGCGCTGGCGCAGAATACGAAACGTCTCGATGTACCACGTCTGGAAGGAGATGGCATCTGCCTGCTCCTGCCCCCAGCCCTCCAGCCCGCTGAGATGATTCGGCTCGTTGTGAATCTCGAACTTGAGCACCCCGAACTGCTTGTAGAGGCGATCCATCGTGTCGCGGAAGGCATCGGCGAATACCTGTGGAGCGGGCACATGGCCGCGTCCCGAGCCACCAATGTAGAGGCGCACGATGAACTCCATCTTCGGGTTGATCTGCCGCGCCTGGGCATACACCTCGTCGCGGGTGAAGCTCATCATTTTCAGCGATTCGACTTTCGCCTCGCGGATGATCGTCCAATCCGTATCGGTGAAGGTTTGATCGTTGCGGGCGTGCAGCCCCACCAGCGGGCGGTTCTTCGTGTAGGTCAGAGCAGGGGCGGGGCCGGGCACCACGACGGGGCCAGACACCACGGGGGGCGTGACAGGCGTGGGCTGGACACTTTGCCCACTCTGCACCGCCGTGCGTACCTCATGAAGGTTCATTAGGAGGCCAGGACACGAGGTGCTGCCAAAGCCCGTCCGCGCCAGCACCTCGCGATGCCCCTCGATGCGCTCGATGGAAAGGCTATGGCGCTCCTTCAAGGTACGAAGCAATTCGACCAGGGCGGCGGACTGGGCAGCGGGCGGCGTCATATTGTTGTTGGGCAGGGCACGCGTGCCCTCCTTGCGGTTGCTGTCGAACCAGCCCAGCAGCAGCACTCCCAGCGTGCGACGGTTGAAATACTGGCCGTTCAGCCAGTTGTCCCGCCAGCGCTTCCACACGGTCTGATCCGCGCGGCTGGGCTCCGGGAGAGCCGTGTGGTAGCCAGGGATGGCATCATCCAGCAGGTAATACACGGTTCCGTCAGCGGCAATCGCGTAGTGGTAGCCGACGTGGGCACGTCCCTCGTCTCGCACCTGCGACTCGGCAATAGCCTGCGGAGTCTTATTGGGCACACCATTCATATCTACCGTGCCGGAGCCGCTATGGTGGATCAGGATCCCCTCGATGGGATCAGGGCGACGCCAGCTACGGTACGTCTCGAAGTTGGGCATTTGTGTCCGTAAATCTTGCAGGTTCAAGAGGGGATCCTCCGCGCTTTTCAACTAGGGGCAACATCTGATTGCCTGTTAAAGTACCATTCCTTTCCACTATTGACAATAGAATCACGGAAGATATAATGGTTTATATGAGCAATCATTCATATATCGACCATGTTAAGAAAGAGCGTCATGTCTTCCCTCAACCCGCTTGATGTCGAAAGCGCCACGACCCTGGCTGAATTTTTCACTGCGATGAGCGACCCCACGCGCGTTCGGATTATCAGCGCGCTGGCTTGCCCTGGTGCGGAGTTTTCCGTTCAGACACTGGCGGAGGGGCTGGGCATGACGCATAGTGCGGTGAGCCATCAGTTGCGGCTCCTGCGGCGGTTGCGCGTGGTTCGAGCCCGGCGTGAGGGGCGGCAACGTTTCTATGCCCTGGATGATGAGCATGTTGCCCAGCTCTACCATCAGGGATTGGACCATGTGCGACATAGTTGAGAGAGAGAAAGTCAATGGAACAGAAACTCAAGTTGTCTCGGGCGGCGCTGTTGCCGGAGAATTCGAATTGTGACCACTGCGTCGAGACCCTGACCTCGCGGCTGGCGGTGGAGCAGGGGGTGGCGCATGTCCACCAGGATCAGGAGGGGCTACTCTGCCTCCATTATGATGCAACCACCTGGGAGGAGGAGCGGCTGACCCGCGCCGCCCGATTGGTGGGGGCAGAGGTGCAACGCCACTACCAACATCGGCTCTGGCCCATCGGTGGGATGGACTGCGGCGGCTGCGTGCGTACCGTGGAGGAGGGCCTTGCCAGCTTGCCGGGCGTTCTCACCGTGCAGGCCAACCTCGCCACGGGCAAGGTCGCCGTCGAGTTTGAGGGCGACCAAGTGGAGGAGGAGCAACTT
>JACCSL010000610.1 GCA_013812995.1 Ardenticatenales bacterium
CTCTTGACCGACTCACGAACGTCTCCTTGCTAGCGCGAAGCGTTATTTTCTATGGTTTTCAATGGCCTGACAACTGGTGTGAGGTAAATTCTACTACCACTTCCTAGCGGCGCGGCACCAGGGACAACTCTGGTAGCCTGGAATAAAGTAGTGATGTTGGCGGCACTGGACCAACACCAACTCCGCCTCGGCCAGGGCGCGTGCCCACTCTGAGGGGCTGGGACGCAGGAGGGGGGGTTTGTGCCCCTGCACGAAGCAGCGTCGAATTAGGTCAGCCACAGTGGGGTGTAGGATGTGCAGGCCCGGCGCGTCTTTGGGGACATCCACAAGACCGGGTGCAGTCAGTGAGTACGGGAACCAGCCCCGTCTGATGCGCTCGCGCAGCGGGGGCGGGCTGCCAGCCCCAAGCCACTGCGAGCGGAACGGATGGTGTAGGAGCAGGAGCGTAAAGATCAGTACGCCCAGCCCAAAATAGTCATGCTCCAACTCGCGCGGGAGGCCAAACTGAAATTCTGGTGGCATGTACTCGACCTTGCCGGGGGGCGCGGGATAAACAATGACCTGAGCGATGCGAAATTCTTTGACCTGAACGGAGTCGGTGTCAATCAGTGTGACCCCTCCATCCAGCGAGACAAAAATATTCTGCATGTGTAGGTCGCCGATGATGTAACCCTTCTTGTGAATTGCATCGACAATTCCCGCCAGATGACGAGCGATACGATGGAGAACGTCCCAGAGCTGTCCGGTGCGCTCCATCCGTTCCTGGAAGGAGGGATCGTAGAACTCCTGTAGCATCTTCATCAATGAAAGCATTCTAGGAAGGGCTGGCATGAGGTAGCCCACAAAGCGCCCTACCTTGTTGAAGAGCAGCGTGCTCGGCCAGGTAAAGGAGATGCGTCCGGTCGCCTGGCCTGGATCAAGGGGTGGATGTTTGAGCATCCACGTAAGCTTCTGAAACTGCTCCTCGGTGGGGGAATAAAATAGCTTCGCCACCGTTCCCCTCGGCCAGTTGACGGCGTAGAGGATGCTCTCACTCCCCCGCGCGATTTCCTGGCCCAGCGAGAGCTGTGCCCCATAACTGTCATAGATTACCATCGCCACTCACCCCCATCCCCATTCAAAAAAATCTGAGGGGCGATAGCCAACCGCGTCAGCCCCTGATACAATCAGCCCCATTGTTCGCACCTTCCCCATTGTGAAAGGCAAGTGCATGAATAACCCCCGCGAAAAACTGGGCTGGTATTTCTACGATTGGGCCAACTCGGCCTTCTCCACCACCGTCGTGACCGTCTTCCTCGGTCCCTACCTTACAAGTATCGCCACCGCTGCCGCCACCAAGGGCTTTGTTTACCCCCTGGGGATTCCTGTCGCGGCGGGCTCCTTTTTCCCCTATGTCGTCTCGTTGTCCGTCGGGCTCCAGGTGATTTTCCTCCCTATTCTGGGGGCTATCGCGGACTACTCGAACATCAAAAAGCAGTTGATGATGCTCTTCGCCTACATCGGCGCGTTCGCCACGATGTGCATGTACTTTCTACAGGGAGAAAATTACCTGCTGGGGGGCGGCCTCTTCCTGCTCGCCAATCTCTCGTTTGGGGCGGCCATCGTCTTCTACAATGCCTTTCTCCCGGAGATCTCCACGGCGGATGAGCGAGACACCGTTTCCTCGCGTGGCTTCGCGATGGGCTACATCGGCGGTGGAATCCTCCTGGCGCTGAACCTGGTGCTGGTCAGTGGGGCTGAAGGGTTTGGCCTGACAACGGGGCAGGCCGTGCGCATCAGTCTCCTCTCGGCGGGTGTCTGGTGGGCGCTCTTCACCCTGGTTCCCATCTCTTTGCTCAAGAGCCGCGAGCCTGCCAAGGCGCTCCCGCCCGGTGAGAAGTTTCTGACCGTTGGATTTAAACAACTTCGTCATACGTTCAGCCAACTGCCCAAGTATCCCCAGACGCTCCTCTTTCTGATAGGCTATCTCCTCTACAACGATGGGATTCAGACTGTGATCGCGCTCTCGGCGCAGTTTGGGCAAGAGGAAATTGGGCTGAGTATTACCACGCTGACCCAGGTCATCCTCATGGTGCAGTTCATCGCCTTCTTCGGGGCCAACCTCTTTGCCTACATCGCGCGCTGGATCGGAACCAAGCGCGCCATCATGCTCAGCCTGCTGGTCTGGATCGGCATCCTGATCTATGCCTATGGATTCCTCCAAAAAGGAGATACCACTGGGTTCTTCATCATGGGGGCCTTCATCGCCGTTGTGCTGGGCGGCAGCCAGGCCCTGAGCCGCTCTGTTTTCTCCCTGATGATCCCGGAGGGGCAGGAGGCGGAGTACTTCAGCCTGTACGAGGTCAGCGAACGAGGCACGAGTTGGTTGGGACCGCTGCTCTTCGGGCTGGCGCTACAAAGGACGAGCGACTATCGCATCTCGATTCTGGCCCTGGTCGTCTTCTTTATTGCGGGCCTCGCGATTCTCACTCAGGTGGACATCCGCCGGGCCGCGCTGGAGGCTGGTAACGAGGCCCCTGCCCACGTTTGAGGTTAGAGACGATATTCGAAGAAAACCGCGATATCGCCATTGGTGTAGTAGCGGTCATTGAAACCGCAGAACTCCGCACCCCGATTATGGAAGAAGTGGAGCGCCGCGCCGTTCTTCGTTGGTGCCTCCAGGATCAGGCGGCGTAGGGACTCCGCGCGCGCCCAGGTGGCAGCGGCGCGCAGGAGTGCCTCGCCAATGCCACGCTTCCGGAAGGGGCCATCGACCACGAGGTTCTGGACCCAGCCCGCGCGCTGCCAGCGCTGCTCGTGCAGGTCGATGTACCCGACGATGCGCTCCACCATGCTTTCTTGACCGCTGTCGGGATCCTGGAGGGTCTGCTCCAGACAGGCCACCAGGAAGCAGTCCTGCTGCTGCCAGTTGCCCCACAGCTCGGCGCGGTCACGCGGGTAATGCGCGGTCATGGCGCGGGGTAGCCGGGTGGCGCGGAAGCGAACAGCAACCCCCTGCGGCCCCGCACCGGGTTCCAGATACATCTGCCAGACCTCATCACTGACGTAGGAGGTATCTAATTCCAGACAGAGCGCCAGATCCTCCAGTTGTGCCAGACGAATCGTGATGGGGAGGGTCGAAGCTGTCATCAAATGTTCCTCTTTCATAATGCCCCCTTGAAAAGAGCCTCTGTGCAGCGCAAAACGTAGAACTTAACGTGGCCACTGTCAACTCAGTACCTAGGGCAATCGCATCCGCCGTGTGCCAAGGCGTTCAGCCGTGATGCCCGCCTGCCGATCAATCGGCAAGCTCTTTGTGCGCCCCTCTGGGGCTAACGACCCTTGTTGTTCGCCCCAGAGGGGCGCACAAAGAGCGTGGGCGTCCGAGTATGCAATTGCCCTGACTCAGTACCCCCCTGCTATTGCACCGAGGGAGCATATCGGGTACTATCGTCCTTGTTCCAGAACTCCCTTTCAACTCATTTCTTCATCGAACTATAGTGAATTGACCTCTACCCTGCCTCCTTCTACCCCCGATGTGTCTGGCTGGTGGCGTGGCTCTTTGCTGCTGGCGTTATTTGTGCTGCTCTTTGACCTCACTGCTCACTGGCTACTCGGGCTCGACCATCTCGTTTTTAGAACCCTTCACGCCTTGAGCACGCCGCTTCTCGTGCTGCTGGCGGCTGGCGCAAGCTGGTACACGAGCCAGCAGTTGCCCGCCACGCAGGGACAGGTGGGCTGGCGCTGGATTGCCGGGGGCATCACTCTGATTTGGCCCGCGCTAACTGCTTGGAACATTGCCCTGCTCTATGGCAATGAGTCTCCCCTGTTGCCCTCTTTGCTCCTGCTCTTTCTGCCTGTGAGCACCCTTCTTGTGATTATTGGCCTGTTCAAGCTGCCCAGCGGCGTGGGTACGCCAACGGAGGCCCTCCGCCTCTTCTTTGACCTGGCAATTGTGCTCCTGCTCTCCGGGCTGATTATGTTTTTTTATGTCATTGTTCCCGCTCTGGAGCAGGGCAGCCCCCGAGGGGTTCGCCTCGCGACGACGTTTGTTCCGATGGCCTCGCTCCTTCAATTCTTCCTGCTATGGATGCTGCTGGGGCTCCAGCAGCAGCAACCCCAACGCTTTGTGACCCGCTGGCTGATGCTGGGCGGGCTCTTCCTGATTCTCAGTAGCGCCCTCTTTTTTCCGGCGGTGGGGCGCGGGGTCCAGCAAGAGCACCTCTACTCT
>JACCSL010000612.1 GCA_013812995.1 Ardenticatenales bacterium
CGAGCGCCTGAATGGATTGGGAGTGCAGCGCATAGTCCTGTGCCGCGCCAAAGAGCTCCAAGTCGCGCACCGAAGGCCACTCGTGCGCGGCGCGTGCGGTGCGATGAAAGGTCACGAGGTCCGACCAGCAGCGCCCCGCCTCCCGGCGCAGCCGTTCGCAGTGGGCGACCTGCTCGGGCGTCAAGCGCAGGTGAATCAGTTGTACCGCACAAAGGGTGGTACTTTTGCGATAGGCCATGAGCGTTACAGGGGGGCTCCCTGCTCCTGTTCCAAGGGGCTTACTCTGTTTTTAGAATCTTTGTTCTGCATTGTAGCACGATTCGCCTAGAGCGCCCGCCTAGAGCGCCTACTGTTGGTACCGTTGGCATCCCAGGGATAAATCCAACTGGGCTTTCTCGTGCTTACCTCTGTAAGTGGCAAGGATTCCACCCGAGAGCACACAGTATGAGCAGCAAGCGAGAATAGGAACCACACGCTCTCTCGCTCTCCCGCTCTCCCGCTCCAACGCTCTCCCGCTCTCCCGCTCCAACACTCCAAACGCTCCCCTGCTTCTATTACCGACCAATCGCCTCTAAAATAGCGCGAAAGAGAAAGGTGAATCATGGACCAACTGCGTCTGATTCTCGTGGACCCGAACTACAAGATGTGCGCGGCGTGGCGCGAGGTGTTCGACAGTTTTCCGAACGTTGAGGTCGTGCGCGGCTATTTCGAGGAGCTGCCGGAGTTCGACTGCATGG
Source organism: Ardenticatenales bacterium (assembly GCA_013812995.1). Classification (GTDB taxonomy): domain Bacteria; phylum Chloroflexota; class Anaerolineae; order Ardenticatenales; family Ardenticatenaceae; genus JACCSL01. The sequence goes on from JACCSL010000612.1 coordinate 738, forward strand.
TGAGTGCCGCGAACTCGTTCGGGCTGATGGACGGTGGCGTAGACGCGGCCATTATTCGCTTCTTCGGTGCGCGGCTGCAAGTCTGGGTCCAGACGCACATCCTGGAGGAGTATCTGGGGGAGCAGCCGGTGGGTACCTCGTTTATCATCGAGACGGCCAACCCCGAGCACCCTTTTATCGCCCACACGCCCACGATGCGCGTGCCGATGGAAATCTCGCGGCGCGACAACGTATACCTTGCCATGTGGGCGATGCTACTGGCGGTGCGCCGCCACAACCGCGTCAGTGCGGAGCGCATCAACATTGTGGCCTGCCCTGGCCTGGGCACGGGCACGGGCCATGTCCCCGTGCGGGAAGCGGCCCGGCAGATGTCGCTGGCGTACACTCATTTTCTGAACCCTCCCAGCCAGATTACCTGGGATCTCGCGCACGAGCGGCAGTTCGGTGTTCTCTACGGGAGTGATATGGATGACCGACTACCACCTCTCAAATAAGGAGAAACGATGGCATCGACCTACAACGTCGCGGTGATCGGAACGGGGTTCGCGGAGAGGGTGCAGCTTCCGGGCTTTCAGCGCCACCCGCGCTTCAACCTCGTGGCGCTGGCAGCGCGTGACCCGGAGGGCACGCGGAGCGCGGCAGAGCGATTTGCCATTGCCCGCTGGTACACGGACTGGCGCGAGATGCTCGGCGAGGGCGGCATCGACCTGCTCTGCATCACGACGCCGCCCCACCTGCACTACGAGATGACGATGGCTGCCTTCGATGCGGGGATGCATGTCCTCTGCGAGAAGCCCATTGCCCTGAACACGGAGGAGGCGCGGCAGATGGTAGCGCGTGCGCACGAAACCGGGCTCACCGCCATGATCGACCACGAGTTTCGTTATCTCCCGGCGCGGCAGCGTTTCGGCGAGCTGGTACAGGCGGGCTACATCGGGGAGTTGCGGCGGCTGGTCTTTCGCCTCCACGAGGGGTGGCGCTCCGACCCCACGCGCGCCTGGAACTGGTGGAGCGATCTGTCCAAGGGCGGCGGGATGCTCGGGGCCATCGGCTCCCACTACTATGACGCCTTTCGCCACTGGTTTGGTCGCGAGCCGGAGCGCATCTGGGGCAAGCTCAGTGCCTTCGTCGCCGAGCGGCCTGGCGCGGAGGGCGAGGAAGCGCAGCGCGTCACGGCGGACGACAGCTTCCTGGCGGTGCTGGCGCTGGCCGGTGGTGCGGAGGTGCTCTTCGATTTCACCTCCACGGGCAACCCTGGGCCGGGCACCACGGTGACAGCGATGGGCAGCCAGGGCACGCTGGTCATGGAGGACGACAAGCGCCTGCTGGGGGCGCAGGGGCCGAGCGAGTTGCAGCCGCTGGAGCTATCTGAACTGCCACGCGAGGAGGGCGAGCAGTGGCTGCTGGCCCCCTTCGTTCGCCTCCTGGATGAACTGGTGCGAGGCATGGACGAGGGCATCTCTCCCTCGCCCAATCTGGAGGATGGCCTGGCCCACCAGCAGTTCATCGACGCGGTACGAATTTCCAGCGCGCTGGGGAGCTGGGTAAACTTTCCACCAGCCGAACATGGCCCTGACGGCGTGCTGCCAGGCCAGTCAACGAAATAGCGAGAGACGCATGACGCGACCCTTTGACCTGATTACCTTCGACTTTGACGGGGTGCTGTTGCACAACACCTACCCGGAGATCTTCCTTGAAACGTGCCGTCGCCTGGGGTTTCGCTGGCCGCAAGAGGCGGAGGCGCGGCTGGCGCGTTTTGTCCATAACTATTACGCCAGCGGTCTGGCGGACATCGACATCGAGACGCATGGGGAGGCGCAGTTCTGGGTTGCGGCCAATCGACGCTTTCTGGAGGCACTGGAGGTTGAGGAGGAAATCGACGCAGGGCTCGCGGGGCTCAGTGCAGAGATGCAGTATGTCGAGGCCCACTATTTTCACGAGGCGACCATCCACCAGGTGCTGGGCAGCCTCCGCCGGGCAGGGTATCGGCTGGCGATGCTGACGAATCGCGACGAGCGCGTTCGCACGCTTTGCAGAGAGTGGGGATTTCTGGATCACTTCGAGTTCATCGGCACGCGCGAGACGGTCGGGAAGGCCAAGCCCGCGCCCGATCTCTTTCATCACATCAGCGAGCGATTCAATGTGCCCGCCGCGCGCGCCCTGCATATCGGCGACAATCCCTATGCCGATGTTCAGGGAGCCCACGCGGCGGGCTGGCAGTGTGTTCTCATCGACCCCGACGACCTCTTCCCCGACTGGGAGGTTCCCCGGCTGCGAATGGTTCAAGAGTTACCAGGGTGGTTGGAGAGCATCTACCTTTATTGAGGAGCAAAACACACATGCGACCATGGATTGATTCGTTTGGGAAAAGCACCCTACTTCTGCTTCTTCTAACGCTGGCGGCCTGCGCTCCGGCAGCGCCTGCCGCCCCTAGAGCCGAGCTTCGGATTGGTGTCATCGCCCCCCTCAGCGGCGAGTTCAAGGAAGACTACGGGGATCCCATCGTGGCGGGCGCAGAGCTGGCGGTCAACGAGGTGAACGACGCGGGCGGCCTGGAGGTAGGCGGGCAACGCTACAAGGTTGTACTATTCATAGAGGACGAGGCAGATAATCCGCAGGTGGCGGTCGCCGCCGCCAACAAGCTGATCAATCAGGACAACGTGGTGGCCCTCATCGGCGTGCCCAATAGCCGCATCGCCATTCCCGTCTCTGAGGTGGCCGAGAACGCCCACATCCCGCTAATCTCTGTCAAATCGACGAACCCGGACACCACCGCAGGCAAGGAGTACATCTTCAGGATGCCCTTCATCGACCCCTTCCAGGGAGCTGTGATGGCAACCTTCGCGCGCGAGGAATTGAAGGCCGACAAAGCCGCTGTGCTCTACGATATCGCCAGCGCCTACAATCGCGACCTGTCGGAGGTCTTCAAAGAGGCGTTCGAGGAGGCCGGGGGCGAGGTCGTCGCCTTCGAGAGCTACACCACGGACGCCAACGAGCAGTTTGGGGAGCAGCTAACGCGCATTCAAGAGAGCGGGGCGACGGTGCTCTTTCTGCCCAATTATGTCAACGATGTGCCCCGTCAGGTCGATCAGGCGCGCGAGATGGGTATCGAAGCCACCTTCATCGGAAGCGATTCCTGGACCATCGACATGATCAAGGAAAGCGATGCCTTTGAGGGCTCGTTCTTCCCACAGCTGTGGGTACCCGAGGTCGTCACGGAGAAGACGGAGCCATTCATGGCACTCTACAGCCGCGAGGGCGGCGAGGAGCCCGTCCACGAATTCGTCGTGCTGACCTATGATGCCTTCAACCTTCTCTTCCAGGCAATCCAAAAGCAGGGCGAGACCGACCCTACAGCCATTCGCGAGGGGCTGAGCACCACCGGCAAGTACACGGGTGTCAGTGGGACGATGGAATTTCGGGGTAGTGGCGATCCGATTCGCAGCGCGGTCATCCTGCAAATCCAGGAAGGGACGCCTACCTTCTACAAAGTGATTGATCCATGACCGATTTCGAGTCATCTCCCACGCCCAGCCCCGGCCTTGTCTGGGTGGAACGCGGGCAGGCGTTAATGGAGGCAGGATGGGAGGAGGAGGCGCGGGTGGCCTTCACCCGCGCCCTGAGCCTGGACCCCGAGCTACGCGCCGCCTACCAGGCTCTGGCCATGCTGTATGACCCCATCACCGCCCCGACCGCTGAGCAGTGGGCGCAGATTCTGCGCGGGGAGGTGCCAGAGTCCAGGCTGAAGGCACGCAAGGAGCAGGCATTGACCATCGACGAGTTACTGGAGGAAGAAGGGTAGCCGAGACTACCAACGCAAAAGAGCTGCGACTCGGGTCGCAGCTCTTTTGTTTCCCCTATCAAAAAAGCGAGATAAACGCGCTCCTGCCAAAAAATAGAGGGGCTGCGTTCTGTCAACCAATAAGACTATCGTCCTATCCCCTGATAGGGGTTCCGAGAGAAGAAAGGATTTTTGACGATGGATTTTCCCGCAGAAACGTGGTCGCCGTCTCCTGCTCCGTCCAATGAGAAATTCCCGGTCGAGGAGGTCGAGGTGTACGAGGAGGGCCAGTGGAAGTACGTCTCTCAGGGGACCGGCAGTGAGATGCCCCGCTATCTCTGGCTCCTGAGCGGATACGTGTGGTGGGATGCGCGAGACCCGGCCAGCCAGAATTAGCAGCAAAAACACTCTTGATGACACGCACGGTTTTCCAGAACCGTGCGTGTCTGTTTTCGTGGAACGTGCCAGAGACACAAGGCTCGCTATAATTCCACAGAATTGATAGATAGATAGATTCTGAAGGATTGCGACTATGAGCCGCACAAGCACCATCTTGATCGTGGATGACGAGCCGGGGGGGCGCATTGTTCTGGAGGGAGTCCTGATCTCCCAGGGCTATAACCTGGCCTTTGCGAGCGATGGGCCAGAGGCACTGGAGAAAGCCAGGGAGTTGGCACCGGACCTGATCCTTCTGGACGTGATGATGCCTGGCATGGATGGCTATGAGGTATGCCGCCGCCTACGCGCCACACCGCGCCTGGCCGAGATTCCGATTGTCCTCCTGACCGCGCTGAATGACCGCGAATCGCGGCTACGGGGCCTTCAAGCGGGGGCCGATGACTTTCTCACCAAACCTTTTGACCGCGAGGAACTCCGTGCCAGGGTCAAGAC
>JACCSL010000615.1 GCA_013812995.1 Ardenticatenales bacterium
AGCTCTCCTTTTTCAGCGCCAGCCCGGCGATGGCGATCTCGCCCTCGCCGTGGAGGAGCCCATTCAAATGGAGCATGAAGGTAGACTTCCCTGCCCCATTCGGCCCAACGAGCGCGACCTTCTCCCCCGGCAGCACCGCCAGCGAAAGACCGCGCAGCGCGTGGAGACCATCCGGGTAGCGAAAATGAAGATCCCGCACGAGGATGCTGGGGACGCCGCGCGTCTCAGGTGGCAGGGTGGCGACTTCAGGATGAGTAACAGGCATGGTCAGAGTCTTCCGATGAGTTGAATGAGCAGGAGAGAAACAAGTGCCAGCCCTGCCATAGACCAATCGCTGAGTCGCATGACATGCTGGTTCATGGTGAGCAGCTGCCCCTGATAGCCGCGCGCCACCATCGCCAGGTAGACTCGATCGGCCCGCTCGATGCTGCGCACGAAGAGTTGTCCTGCCATGTTGCCCGCCACCTTGGCCCGCCAGGGCACGCTGCCCCCGGCGCGCTGCCCCGGAATCTCGGCGGAGCGCGAGGTCCGGGCCTGGAGGAGTCGCTGCGCTTCCTCCGCCAGGACGAAGAGATAGCGGTACATGAACGAGACAATCGACACGAGCACGGCGGGCACGCGCAGATGGCGCAGGGCGTGCGTGAGGTCAGGAAAGGTGGTTGTAGCAGTGAGCAGCAGCGCCATCTGCACCGCGAGCCAGGTGCGCAAAATCAACGACAGAAAGCGCAGCAGCCCCGCATCCGTGACCACCAACTCCAGGGGGCCAAGCTGCCAGCGAGCGAGCGGGTTTCCCGGTATGGCAAAGAGCACAGAGGCCCCCGCCAGCATGAAGGGCAGGGCAATGAAGGAGCCGCGCAGGGCAAAGAATGGCCCCAGCTTGGCCCGAACGCTGATGAGCACCGTCAGCGCCCAGGCGAGCGCGAAGGCGGCCCAACGCCCGTCCGGGAGCAGCGCATTGCCAACGATGAAGCCCAGAGTAGCCAGCAGCTTCACGCGCGGGTCCAGCGCGTGGATGACGCTCTCCCGCGCGAGGTAGCGATCCAGTACCGAACTCTGCATGGGGCTCAGGAGTGCTCGTTAAGGTGGCGCGGCTTGCGCAACATCATCGCAAGGTAGAGCAGAGCGAAGACGATTAGGGCACCGATAAGCCCGGCCAGGACCGTCGAGAGCGCGCCGTCTCCCAGGAAGGGAATCGTGTAGTCGGAGAGAAGCTGATAGGGCGACTCCTGCCCGAGCGCGAGGAAGCCCATCTCTCCCGCCACGCGCTCCAGGCCATCGGGATTGGCGGAGGCAAAGGGCGAGAGCAGCGGCACCGCCAGCGCCAGCGCGAGCCCAACGGGCACCCAGCGCCGCCCGCCCCGTTCCCGCACGGCGCTATCAGAGAGCAGGTCCGGGCGCGCGGCCAGGATGAAGCTCAGCGCACCCACGGTCAGCATCGCCTCGCCAAGGCCAATCAGAGCATGGACGCCCAGCATGAGCGGGAAGAGCACGCTCGCCTCGGCGTTGCCGCTCAGCCAGATCTGGAGACCCGTCACGAGCGCGGCTGCCATGATGGAGAGCCATGCCGCCACCCCAGCCACGGCCAGCTTGACTTGCTTGCTCCGCCCCACACTGGCGCGATAGACCCCAAAGCCGATGAGCGCAGTCAGGATGCCCATGTCGAAGATGTTCGCCCCCATCACGATGAGGCCCCCATCCTGGAAGAGCAGCGCCTGCACGCCGACCACCGCGCTCATGGCGAGGATGCCTGCCCACGGCCCCAGGACAATGGCGGCCAGCGCCCCACCCAGCATGTGCCCGCTGGTCCCGCCTGGAATCGGAAAGTTCAACATCTGCGCGGCGAAAATCCCAGCGGCCAGAACCCCCACGAGCGGAATTTGCTGCTCCCCCAGGGAATCACCGACCGCGCGCACCGCCATTGTAATGGCAGCAATGGTCAGCAGCCAGAACAGAAGAGAGATCGGGAGACTCAGGAAGCCATCGGGAATATGAAGCGGGTGGCTCACCAGCTCGTTTAGCCAGGGCATCGGACTTGTTAGGGCAAGAATCATGCAGCATCTCCTTCTTGAGGATTGGCTATAAAACAAGTCGGACAAATCGCTGTCGCGAGTCGTAATCGTAATCGTCCGTTCTCCGTTGGTGGTACGACAACGGACGATTACGATCCGCGATTACGATTACGATAGCGATGTCGGAGTTATTCAATCGCCAGTCCTTGAGGGGTGATATCCTGGCACTCACGACAGCGGCCAGGAATCGCAAAATGGGTCAATTCGGCCACAAAGCCGTGCTCTTCCAGGAGGTGATGGAGAAGGTCGTCGAAATGATACTCATCCACCATCCGGACCGCGCCACAGTTGCGGCAGACGAGATGGTGATGCGGCACCTCGCCGCGCTCGTACTCGGTGGGAACGCTGCCTGCCAACGGATACAACACACCGAACTCACAGAGCAACTCAAGTGTCCGATAAATGGTGGAAATATCCACTGAGGCATCTTGCGGCAGCCGCCCGCGCACGGCCTCGACCGTAAAGTGTCCTTCGAGGTTCCAGATCGTGTCGAGCAGGGCCAGCCGCTGGGAGGTCATGCGGTATCCCACCTGCTGTAGCTGTTTGATAACATCTTGTTTTCTCATGTCCAAATTATTGCAAAGATTTGCAATAAGAACAAGTTTTGGTCGGGCGTAAAAGCGTAAAACGTAAAACGTCCCTGCTTCTGACGGAATTTGTGGTATGGAAGATCGGGAAGCGTGCCATGCGCGCCCTCACCCCCACGTCGCTGCGCTCAGTGGCCCCTCGCCCGACATCGGGAGAGGGGCGGCCGACGGCCGGGGAG
>JACCSL010000633.1 GCA_013812995.1 Ardenticatenales bacterium
TAAAGGGCAAAAGGAATCAAGTTCTGGGGTTCCTTCGGCACTTCCCGAAAGATAGTAGTCACGTCATAGGGACGGATCAAATTCCTGTTGCGAATCTTACAAGTGCTGGCTCAATCGCAGGATATCGCCCAGCAGCCCACTGGCTGTCACCGCCGCCCCCGCGCCTGGCCCCCGAATCACGAGAGGGCGAGCCGAGTAGCGGGCACTATGAAAAGAAATCAGGTTATCCGGCCCGCGCAGGGCAGCCAGAGGATTCTCGCTATCAACGGTGAGGGGTCCAACAACCAGCGAGGACGTTTCCTGACCTACCTTCACGGAGGCCCCATAGCGCAAAAACGCGCCTCGCTCTTGCACCGCACGCTGTTGATCGGCCAGAAGGGGGTCGAGTTCCTCCAGACGCGCCATAAACTCATCCAGGGAGAGTGCCGCAAAGTCCGCAGGGTAGAGGGGCGTGAGTGCGACATCGGCCAACTCCAGCGTGGCCCCCAGCGTGCGAGCGAGGATCAGTGCCTTGCGTGCCACATCAAGGCCGCTGAGATCATCGCGCGGGTCGGGCTCGGTCCACCCGCGTGCCTTGGCCTCGCGAACCGATGCACTGAAGCTTGTTCCGCACTCCAACTCCCCCATCAAGAAGCCAAGCGTACCGCTAAACGCGCCCTCGATCTTTGTAACTTCATCATTGGTATCCAGCAGATAGCGGAGGGTGCTGATGACGGGTAAGCCAGCCCCCACCGTTGCCTCGTAGCCAATTCGTCCTCCTGCGGTCAGGTGATCCCACCGCGCCTGCGCGTCTGCCAGGGGCTTCTTGTTTGCCAGCGCCAGCGCGTACCCACGCGATAGGGCGAGCTCGAAGGCAGGGAAAACAGTATCGGGCGCGGCCGCGGTGGTGTCTATCACGATGGTGCGCGGCTGGCCCATCGTATCGACCAGCGCCTTGAGGTTGTCCTGGTAGTAGCCTAGATCGTGCTCCGCCAGCCGCCCCCCGCGCTGCTTGAAACGACTCGCACTCTGGATCACCCCATCCTCCAGGGCACGCTCCGATACCAGGGCTCCATCAGAGTCCGCCAGTGCCACATATCGCAGGTCGATTCCGTAGCGCGCCTGGCTCTCCCGCGTGGCGAGTACCTGCTCGGTGAGCGCCTGGCCGACCGTGCCAAGGCCAAATTGGATGAGAAAGATGGGAGTTGCCATAGGTGCCTACTTGCTCCTGCTCAGCTCGAACGCATCATGGATCGCCTGTACCGCCTGGTGCGCATCCTGCTGCTTGACGATGAGGGAGACGTTGTACTCGCTGGAGCCCTGTGCGATGGAGAGAACGTTGATGCCTGCCTCGCCAAGTGCTGTGAAGAGCTTCCCACCGATGCCCGGCGTGCCACGCATGGCCGCCCCCACCGCTGCTACGATGACCATCTGCTCTTCACGCCAGATACTGTCAATGTCGCCCTGGCTGAGTTCCAATCGAAAGCTCTCTTCCAGTGCTGATACCACTGCCCCGCTTTCTTCCTGGCGAACGACGAAGCAGATGGACTGCTCGCTTGATCCCTGTGAGATCATCAGGACACTAACACCCAGTTGGGCCACTGCGCCAAAGACGCGCGCCGCCACACCAGGGACGCCCAACATGCCGCGCCCCTCGACCGTGACGAGAGCGAGGCCAGGAATCGAGGTGACGGCCTTCACCGCCGAGCCGGTGCTCGTCTCACGAGTGATCAGGGTGCCCTCATAGGCCGGGTTGAAGGTGTTGAGCATCCGAATGGGAATATTCTTCTCCACGGCGGGGCGCACGGTCTTGGGGTGGAGCACCTTGGCCCCGAAATAGGCCAACTCCGCTGCCTCCTGGTAGGAAAGCTGTGCGATGGGATGCGCCGTCGGCACGATGCGCGGGTCGGCGGTCAGGACGCCGTCTACATCGCTCCAGATCCAGATTTCATCGGCATCCAGCGCGTGCCCCAGGATGGCAGCGGTATAGTCCGAGCCCCCACGGCCCAGGGTTGTGACGATGCCTTCCCTGGTCGCGCCCATGAAGCCGGTCACCACCGGGAGAATCCCCGATTCCAGCAGTGGCACGAGGCTATCCTGCACCCGCTTGCCTGTCAGCGCCAGGAGCGGATTGGCGCTTCCAAAGTGCTGATCCGTTACGATGAGCGTATCGGCCATCACGGCGCGGGCCGGGCCATGTGCTGCCGAGAGATAGGCCGCGACGAGCGTCGCGCTGAAACGCTCGCCGAGGGAGGCAATGAAGTCCATCGCGCGGGGTGTCACCTCGCCAAGGATGCTGATGGCCATGACAAGGTTGGAAAAGTTGCTCAGTTCCGCCTGAATCTCGCCCAGAACCCCCTGGAACTCTCCGGGGAGTAACTCGCTCGCGGCCAGATGGTGTTTTTCCCACAGAAGTTGCTTGGCCTGCTCGGGAATGGCGTGGTCACCCGCTGCCGCCGATGTGGTGGCCCCGATGAGCATGTCCGTCACGCCGCGCATGGCACTCACCACGGTGACGACCTGCTGCCCCTGGCGATGCGCAGCATAAATCTGCGCGGCCGTCTGGCGGATCGACTCCGCATCCCCCACGCTGCTCCCGCCAAATTTCATGACGATTCGTTCTGCCATCTGCTATGCCTCAGTGCCTGATTATAAATGAAGGAGAAGGTCCGCGAGTGCTTCTGGTCGGTTGGGAAGCGCGATCTTGCGCTTCGGAAGCTTACGGAGGTGCGCCAAGGGCACGCTGTCATCCACAGGAATGCCCGCGTGCGCTTCGATCTCCCTGGCAAACTTGAGGGGTGAAGCGGTCGCCACCACGAGGGGCTGGCTGTCGGGGCGGCCGTGACGCTCGGCGACGGCCCAGCCGACGGCGGAGTGCGGGCAGAGCAGGTAGCCATGCTCCTGGTACACGCGCTGCATCACCTCGATGGTCTCCCCGTCGTTGGCCTTGAAGGCCCGCAGCCCCACCCGCAGCCGCTCGTGCGTGTGCTCAAAGAGTTCCAGAATGCGCACGAAGTTGCTCGGGTTGCCCACGTCCATCGCGGTGGAGAGTGTCTGGACGGTAGGGTGTGGGTTATAGTGGCCCGATTGATGGTAGCGCACCCCCGCATCGTTCTCATTGGTGGCCGCGATGAAGTACGGGAGGTTGACACCCATTTCCCTGGCAAAGAGCCCGGCGGTCAGGTTGCCAAAGTTGCCCGAGGGTACCACCACTTCCATATCTTGCCGATTCACCAGGAGGGCCGCGTAGAGGTAGTAGACAATCTGGGGAATCAGCCGGGCAATGTTGATCGAGTTGGCGGAGGTGAGGTTCAGGGGCTGAAGAGGCGCATGGGTGAAGGCCCACTTCACCAGTGCCTGACAATCATCGAAGACCCCGTCGACCTCGACGGGTGTCACATTGGAGGCCACTCGTGTCAGCTGCTCCTCCTGAAGCTCGCTGACTTTCCCCTTCGGGAAAAGAACCACGACGCGAATCGCTTCCTGCCCCGCGAAGCCGTTGGCGATGGCCCCGCCCGTGTCCCCGGACGTCGCCACGAGCAGCAGGGCTTGCTCCCCGCGTTTGGTCAGGAAATGGTTCAGCAGGCGCGCCAGGGTGCGCGCGGCAATGTCCTTGAAAGCCATCGTGGGGCCGTGGAAGAGTTCCAGAACCAGGAAATCAGCCACCTGGCGAATGGGGATGGGAAAAGAGAGCGCCTCCGCCGCGATGGTACGCAGCAGGGCGGACTCGATCTCCTCCCCAAACCATTTTTGTAGGAGTACGGCCCCGCTCTCCTGAAGCAGCTCCCGGGAGTCGCCATCCGCTACGCGAGCCCGCTGATGCAGGTGGGCAAGCTCCTCCGCCGTGAATTGGGGGATTTTCTCGGGGTAGTAAAGGCCGCCATCGGGGGCCAGGCCGTTCAGTAGCGCCTCTTCCAGACCGACGGGTGGGGCGCTACGGTTCGTCGAGTAATATCGGATCATGGGAAGTCCTGTTCAAAAGAAAAAGCCCCGACATCTGTCGGAGCTTTGCGGGGCGCGGTGCGCTACGAGTTGTTCTTGTCCTTGCCTGCCACCTCGGCGGCAATGGCGCTCAGCATCCGGCGCGCATCATTGTCCTCCGGGTTTTGTTCCAGTGCCTTTGTGAAATGGGCAACGGCGCGAAGCTTGTCGTTCCGACTCCGGTAGATGAGGCCGAGCATATAATGGACGTTCGGGGCCTCGGGGTTGGCGGCGAGTGCGTGTTCGTACGCCTTGATGGCGTGGTTCTGCTGCTCCTCGTTGCTCTCCTCCAGCGGCCCCAGCCGGGCGGCGGCCAGGTTTACCCAGACATTGGCATTGTCTGGCGCATCCGTGGCGGCGCGCTCCAGAATTTCCGCAGCCTCCGCGTAGCGGCGCTGAAGAATATAGGCCCCGCCAAGGTTGAGCGCATACTCCACATTCTGAGGGTCAAGGTTGTACAACCCTTCGAGAAGCCGGGCCGCCTCCTCATATTGTCCCTTGTGCATGAGACGAAGGCTATGACGGAACTGTTCGGCATTGGAATCGCTATGGCCGTTTCCATCTGTCATAAAAGGGAATCCCTCCCATTATTAGGCGCGAATTAGCTGCCCACGCAGCAGGCGCTGGTTGAACTCGGCTTCGCTCATGCGCCCGCCCTCAATGGCAATCGCGCGCTGGGCCAATAACCGTTTGCGCGCAGGATGGTCGAACAGGTGAACGCCAAGCGTCTCCACCAGGGCGCGAAAGCGTAGTCCCACGGTGCTGGTACTCACATTGTGGCGTCGCCCGACCTCTTCCTGCGTGGCTTTGCTTGAAAAATACAGATTTTGCAGGAGATAGTCCAATGCGGCGATCCAGCCTGCTGGCACCTGAAGCGGGCTCACTTCCTCCTCCTGCAAGAAAAGAAAGTCTTGCCAGATGCGTTCCGCCCGACGGCGCTGCGACTCCGGGTAGGCCGGGGTCGCAAAGGCTTCCTGAAGCTGACCGAGCAGGGCATTCCAGGGAGCGTCGGGGTGGGGCAAGAGAGACAATTCTTCCCGGATGGCATCCCATTCCAGGAACAGCTGCCCTTCCTGCGCCTCAATGACATCATCAAAGCGAGACTCCATCTCGTTCAACAAGCGGAGAATTGCGGTTTGTGCCTCCAGCGTGTCAGGCACCTCGAAGAGCCAGCGGGTGGCGGAGCCGCTCTTGATATGGTTTCGTTTCAGCCAATCCTGTAGACGGGCCGCGTGGCTGGCTGCCATTCTCACCTCCAGGCGCAATAGCTCCCATTTTCAAGCAATAAGCAAAGCATTGAAGTGGTGCTCGGATGCGCAAGTGTAGCAGATGCAGAAAGGCTCGTAAACCATGCTTTCCACGACTGGCAGACCATTGAAGGAGGGCTACTCGTCGTCCTCGTCCTCATCCTCGAAAAATGCCTCGTCGTCGTCAGGAAAATCGACCTCACGGAGAAACCCGTCCTCGTCCAAAATCTCATCCTCGTCAACTAGCTCGCTCTCGATGACAAAGCCAGGGGTTATTTCATCGCGCAGACTCAGCTCAGCGATGGAGTCCCGTGCCAGACGACGCAGGGTAGTATTCTTGCTCTGGCCGATCAACCGCAGTGCCTTCATCGCGTGAGGTCCCCCAATCTGCCCCAACGCCCAGATCGACATCTGGCGCACCTCCGGGTCTGCATCCGTTAGCAGAACAATGAGCCGTTCCACGGCCTTGGGATCGGCCAATTCCCCCGCCGCACGGACCGCCTCAAAGCGGAAGGCGGGGTTCGGGTTGGCCAACTCGGCGCGGACCACGCCGCACCAGTAGTCGTCCGCGCTGCGTCCCATCGCAAAGAGCGCGCTGAGGCGCATCTCCTCCGAGGCATCTTCGTAGGCGCGCGCGATGATCTTCTGCACCCGCTCATCACTGCTATAGGCGATGGCCTCCACCGCCCGGCGTCGAATGGCGATGGGCAGCGTCGCATCGGCGATGATAGCCATCAAGGTATTCAATATCTCGTGGGTGCGCTCGTCCGTCAGGTAGCCCAGCTCTCCTTGTAGGATGAAGCGGGCGAGCGCCGTGGCCGCACTGGCCCGCACCAGAGGGCTGGGGTCGCTGCGCAGCATGGTCAGGAAGGGGCGAATCAGCGTAATAGCCTCGTCTTCCCAGAGTCCATCCACGGATAGCCGGCGCACGCTCTCGTCCGGATCCTGGAGCCCTCTGCGGAACACGGCTGTGAAATCCAGCTGAACATCCTCCTCAGCCTGCTCACTCATGAGGGAGAGCATCCGGCGGCGTTTGTCTAGGGGAATGGAGGGCCAGGTGGCCTCTAGGGATTGCTGCTCCTCGCGTGTCAGGTTGCTCAGGTGAACGAGGACGGATTCCTCCAGGGGTTCCTGGGCGTTCCCCAGAAGGTCAATCGTTTTTTGGGTTTTGGGTCCCGACATACCTACTCCTTTTTAAGGGAAATTGTAGCGTGTTTGTCAAGAC
>JACCSL010000641.1 GCA_013812995.1 Ardenticatenales bacterium
GGACTGGTGGTTCTGGGGCTCCTGACCCCGCTGCTCGTCTGGCGCAGCTTTACCAAGACCCCGCCGAAGAAGTAGCAGCGGCGACCCGGCAGGTCGCCGCTACTTTCCGGGTCGCCGTTGCTAGCGGGCGACGGGCAGATAAATATGCCCAATCGGTAGCAGCGTCGGAGACTCGCCAACCATTACCTGGTCCAGCAGAACAGTTGTACGGCGCTGGGGCGAGGACTCGTACACGTTGAAGATCAGCGTCACGCTCTGCCCGGCGTGGGCGCTGAGGTCCAGAGAGCGATATCCCCAGTCGCTGCTTTCCTGCTGCATATACACATAGTCCACCAAAGTATCCCGCGCCACAATCACCTCGACTTTGTCCTGGTCCGGGGCAGAGTCATCGCTCTCCACCCGATAGTAAAACGAGAGGTGGGGCGAGCCCAGGGGCAGCTGTACCTGACGGGAGATCGTGGCGTTGCCGCCCGCACTCCCCTCCTCGCCCGGCACGCCGGGGGCTGGCACGAAGGCACTCGCCAGCCGCAGGGCGTGGTCGCGTGTACCACCCCGCTCCTCGATGCCCACCGGGCTTGTTCCACCGACCGTCCACCCCGCCAGGGCCGTCTCGAAGTCGCCATTGTCGATCACGTTGCTGAGCGGTGGCAGGCGCAGGGTAAGCGCCCTATCACTCAAGAACGACTCCCCGTGCGAGAGCACCTGACCCTGAACCGCCACATCCCACCGCCCGACGGAAAGCGGAAAGTCGAAGTGCCCCGCCCCATCCGCAAAGGCCCCCGCAGCACCGATGGAGAGCAGTGCGCCCGCAGCCGGCTGGCCGCTCATCGTCAGCACCTGCCCGGTAACACGCACCCGCTGCGCCCCATCACCCACCAGCGTCTCGGCCAGGGACAGAGGCGTGGTGAGTCCGTTGCCTGCGCGGTCTGCCGCCAGCAGCCCGAAGCGATAGGTGTGGCCCACGGTACCTGTGAACAGCGCGCTGCCCGCCGAGGGCTGCTGCTCCAGCCACCGTTGCCACGGCCCACCATCCATCTGCCACCAGAGCGCCACTGAAGATGCCACGAGTCCCGAGCCGGGGTCGCTGGCCTGCCAGGCCACCTCGAAGGTCGGCGGTGAGATCGGTGATAGTTCCGTGATGGTGGCCAGCGGTGGCAGGGTGTCGCGTTCCACCAGCAGGTAGGGAACCCCGCCGATGGTGTAGGTCGTGGAGGTCGGTTGATTCTGGCTGGTAGCGGGCGGCACGACCATCTGATACTCCCCGCTAAGGGGCACCACGCTCTCCTCGCTACCATCCAGAGAGATGCGCCGGGCAACAGTCCCTGCCGCTGGAACACGGGCCAGAGCATCGCTCCCCCCAATCGCCCAGACGAGCAGGCGGCGCTCCCGCGTGGCCGGGTCGTAGAAGGCCACGCGGCGCACGGCCCCCTCCTGAATGTCCGCCCAGAGGAACTCGGCTCCGGCAAAATAGTGGGTGGCTAGCTGAAAGGCACGGTAGGCCAGGCGCTGCTCACTGTTATGGGGTGTGCAGGGACTGTCCGGCTCGTTCGTGATGAGCCCGAAACCGTCGGCAGGCGGCTCGGCTCTGCACTCGTTGCCCGCATCATCATAGAGCTGGAAGTGGAAAATCGGCCCCCCGCCCGCCAGCCGCGTGTAGGCCACATTCTGCCAGATATACGATGCCTGCTCGATGGGCGTGGCACGGTAGGGGCTGGGACACTCCGGGCCGGGAAAGCCATTGCAGATAGGCACACCGCTCTCGGTGATCCATACCGGCTTGTCAGGCCAGGGCGTGGTGCGCAGGGCGGTCTGGATGCGCCGCGTGTAGGTGAAGCCAAGCGTCACGTTGGAATAGTGATGGCTCGTTGCCGCATCGAAGAAGCCACCAAATGAGCTTGCCATCGGATCGTCGCGCAGCGTGCTGACCAGCTCATAGAGGAAGGTACTGTTCTGGAAATGTGCCAGCCCGCCCCAGATCACCGTCGCCTCGGGGTCGCGCTGCTTGATGACCAGGTAGGCGACCTTGAGCAGCCGCGCGTAGTCCTGGGCCGTGCCGCTCCAGAAGTGGCAGAGGTCCGGCTCGTTCCAGACTTCCCAGTGACGCACGTTGAGCCCGGCACTGCCGCCCGGTCGGTAGCGAGTCACCGCCTCCTCCACGAAGCGCGCCCAGGGATTGGCGGGGTTGATCACCTTGTTCCCCCCAGGCCAGTCGCTGCCATCGGCAAAGATGGGCTCGTAGAGGCCGCGCGGGGGCGGGGTGCCCGAGCACTGATTGACCGCGCTGGTGGTGAGGCGCTCCAGATCACGTATAGGACCGCCCCCGATGGCGGGCATAGGCAGCACCTGGTGGCGGTTGATCGTCGTCGGATAGTAGTGGCCCGGCGTGCCAAGCAGGATCGCCAGCGTGCCGAGTCCCTGCCGCTCGTTGGCGCGGAGCGCCGCATCCTGCTTGCTCCAGTCGAACTGGCCGGGAGAGCTCTCGACGAAGTTCCAGTAAAGGGGGAAGCGATCCAGCCTGGCTCCGGCAGTGATACCTCGCTGGAGACGGGCATCGCTGCGCAGTGTCTCTGCGGAGTTGATGAAGGCCAGGCCAAACTCTGTCGGGGCGATGGTAAGCACCGGGGCCGCCCCGCGCGCCGGCGGCCCTGCCAGAGACAGCGCCATGCAAAGGAAAAGCAGGGTTGCGCTCAACCCGAACCATCGTCGCATCATCTCGTTTTTCTCTTTCTCTTGGGGGGCGCACAAACGCCAGGGGCTAAACCCTGGCGCATACCACCAAATTGTAGCACGACTCCCCCGGAAGCAGGGACAAAGGGGCAGCAGAGCAGAGGTTGATTTAACCAGTCTAAAAGTACCAATGGGCTCTTGCGACGACGCCCTGTGCGCCTGTAAAATCAGGTGGGTTGGCAAGCCCTTTGCCGAACCCATCATCCCCCAACCCTAATTCGGAATACTGCTACCTATGTCATTACTTCATCTCCTCTACCTTGAAGACGAAACCGCCCACAGTGGGCTGCTTGAGCGTGTGCTCGCCAATACCGAGTGGAATGTAAAAAGTTGCCGCTCCCTGGAGGCAGGCACGTCCCTCCTCGAAGAAGGCTGGCCCCACCTGCTTCTGCTTGATCTGCGCCTGGGGAATGCCCCCCCGGAAGCAGGATTCAAGAC
>JACCSL010000675.1 GCA_013812995.1 Ardenticatenales bacterium
GGGCGGGACCGACCTTGTTGAGCCGCTTCATCTGCGCGAAGTAGCGTGGAGGTTCCGGTTGTCCATCCAGCACCGTCGCGATGAAACTTTCCTCGTCTTGCGTGGTAAAGGCCCAGTTGAAGCGTCGCTCGTAGCCCAGCGTCGTCGAGGGGATGGCTCCGAGCGCCTTGCCGCAGGCGCTGCCCGCCCCGTGGCCCGGCCAGAGTTGCAGGTAGTCCGGATACTGCTTGAAGCGCTGGACGGAGCGGTAGAGGGTTCGTGCGCCCGGCTCCTTGCTGTCCGCCACACCAGCGGCGCTTTCCAGCAGGTCGGGGCGGCCAATATCTCCTACAAAAACAAAGTCTCCACTGAAGATGCCCATCGGCTCGGCGGCGTTGGCGGTATCGGTGAGCAGAAACGCGACATGTTCGGGGGTATGCCCCGGCGTATGGAGCGCCTCCAGTCGCACATTGCCCACCATGAAGGTGTCGCCATCTTTCAGCCCCAGGTGCGCAAAGCCATAGCTCCACTCCGGGCCGCCCTCATCCGAGAGATAGAGTCTCGCCCCTGTCTTGTCGGCCAGCTCGCGCGCGCCAGAGAGAAAGTCGGCGTGGATGTGCGTTTCCGTCACGGCTGTGATGCGCAACCCTTCGCGCGCAGCGGCAGCAATGTACTGCTCGACCTCCCGGTTCGGGTCGATGATCAACGCCTCGCCCGTTGCGGCGCAGCCCACCAGGTACGAGGCTTGCGCCAGATTGGAATCATACAGATACCGTAGAATCATGGATCGCTCCTTTGCGATTGACTGACGTTTTGCGTTTCACATTTTCATCCATAATAAGGGAAGGGGCGCACACGGGGCAAGCAGATCGCCTTTAACTTCTCTGGAGCGCAGGAGGCGCTCCCTATATGGAAAGGACGATGATCATGACGGCAAATTTTGATCGCTTTACCCTACGACCCTTATCCAGCGAGGAGGGGCTGCTTTTCCGCACCCTCCGCCTCCGTGCGCTGGCCGATAGCCCGACCGCCTTTGGCACGACCCTTGAGGCACAACAGGCCAGGGCCGAGAGGGAGTGGATCGAGCGTGCCCAGATCGTCGCCAATGATCCCACGCAGCAGATACTCCTCGCCTTTTTCGAGGATGAGCCCTGCGCGATGGCTCACAGCTACATTGACTCCAAGGACGCGGAGTTGGCCCATGTGGGGGCCATGTGGGTCGATCCGGCGCGCCGGGGGTATGGCCTCGCCCAGATGATTCTGCAACAGAGCACAGCCTGGGCGGAAGCCAAAGGGGCGACGCGGATCGAGCTATGGGTGACCGAGGGAAACACAGCCGCTATTCGGCTTTACGAGCGAGCTGGCTACGTGGATACCGGTGCGAGACGCCCGCTGCCCTCGCATCCGACCTTGCTCATCCTGGAAATGCGGCGTACCCTTCGCTGAGCAGCCACCCGTCCCGCAGGAGAGAAGCCATGACTACGTACAGCGTCGATATTCATCTCGCTACCTCCCCGGAAGAGACCTTTGCCTATGTCTCCGACCTGACGAGGCATGGCGAATGGAGCGCGGACCCCCTCGAAATCGAGCCGCTGTCGCCCGACCCCATCGCCGCCGGGAAGGAGTACCGCTCCGCCGCGCAGGTGCGTGGGCAAACCATCCAGGCCACCCTGCGCGTTACCGAGGTCAGCTCACCGTCCCGCTTTGCCTTCGCCGTCGAGGATGTTACTGGCAAGTACGATCATCTTTTCACCTTCCACCCGGAGCAGGGCGGCACGCGGGTGAAACGTAGCATTACCGCGCAACTCTCGCTGGGGCAGCGTCTTTTCTTTTATTTCGTCTACCCCTTCGTCAAGAGACCCAACGCCCAGGAGGCCCTGCGCCGCCTGAAGAACAAGTTGGAGCAGAGCCGCACAACTTAAACAGATTCCACACAATTTCTTTGCAATTGACGCGTATGCTAGGCACTCTATGGTTTCGGGCACAGGGAATGCTTCAGCCTTCTTGCTGCCCTTTTTGATCTATAGGGAGAGAACTCATGGCACATCTTCAGCCGCCCGCTGCCCAGGCGACGACCACCCACATCGGTACCATACACCGTGATTGGCGATGGGGTGAACGTGGCGGCTCGCATTGAGCAGTTGAACAAGACCTCTGCCTCGCAGCTCTTGATCTCGGAGGAGGTCTGGGACGCGATGGGGCGCTCGATTCCCAATGCCGCCGCGCTGGATACGATTCAGGTCAAGGGGCGCGAGACCCCTGTCCGAATCTTGAAACTGGCCTAACAAGAAAGATCACTCTATGCATGCCTATATCGAGACGCAACAGGACCGATTCATCGACGAGCTGGCGGCGCTCTGCGCTATTCCCAGCGTGGCAGCGGAGGGGCAGGGTATCGACGAGGCTGCGCAGTGGGTCGCTGCGCGGTTGGCCGCGCTGGGGGCCACGGTCGAGGTGATTCCTACCGGTGGCTCACCCGTGGTCTATGCCGAGCACGGTCCTGCCGACGCGGCTCGCACACTGCTGATCTACAATCACTACGATGTCCAACCCGCAACCCCGCTTGAGCTGTGGGAGAGCCCGCCCTTCACGCTCACCCGGCGCGATGGCAACCTCCACGCGCGTGGCGTTGCCGATAACAAGGCCAACCTGCTCTCCCGCCTCCACGCCGTCGAGTTGCTCCAGGCCACGCAGGGCCAATTGCCGCTGAGACTACGCTGGATCATCGAGGGAGAAGAGGAGATTGGCAGCCCTGGATTGACAACTTTTGCGGAGCAGTACGGCAGTCGCTGGGCGGACTCGGATGGATGCTTGTGGGAGGCCGGGTACAAGGACGCGCAGGGGCGCATGACGCTCTACTCGGGGATGAAGGGGATTGCCTACTTTGAGTTGCGGGTGCGGGGAATATGCCTGGATTCGCACTCCTCTAATGCAACCCTGCTGCCTAATGCCGCCTGGCGGCTCGTCTGGGCGCTGAGCACGATCAAGGACGCGAGCGAGCAGATTTGCATTGATGGCTTCATGGATCATGTCGTTGCACCCGGCGAGGCCGAGCTACGCTATTTGGCAGAGATTTCATACGATGATGAGGCGATTCGCGAGGCCAACGGCATTGAGGCTTTCGTGGCGGGCGTCAGCGGTCAGGCCGCTCTGCGCCGCCACCTCTACCAGCCGACCTGCACGATCTGTGGGCTGGAGAGCGGCTACATGGGCGAGGGGGTCAAGACGGTGCTACCCAGCAGCGCCCTGGCCAAACTTGATTTTCGCCTTGTCCCCGACCTGACCCCCGAGCTCGTCCATGAGCTGCTGCGCGCGCACCTGGACCGGCGCGGCTTCGGCGATATAGAGATCGTGCGGCTCGCGGGGGAGCACCCTGCGGTCGGCCAGGTCGAGAGCGAGGTTGTGCGCGCGGCGCTCGCCAGTGCCCAGCACGTAACAGGCATTGAGCCCGTGTTCTGGCCGCGTATGGCAGCCACAGGCCCCATGTACCCGCTCACCGCGCCGTTCGGGATTCCCACCGTGGGCTTTGGGGTGGGCTATCACCTGTCCGGAACCCACGCCCCGAACGAGCATATCCGCCTCCTGGATTACCTGGAGGGCATCGAGATGGCGGCGACCTTTTTCACCGCCTTTGGCGCAGCTTAATCCGGGCCAATCCAATCCCCTGGCACATTCGAGATGTTTTCGCCCTCCGCATTCGTGAGGCGGCGTAGCGCACGCCCATCAACCCCGATGAGGAAAATTTCGGTATGGTTGAACCCCTCGGAGACAGAGGAAAAAGCGAAATAGAGGTCGTCGGGCGACCAGACAAGGCTGCTGGGCGCGTGGGCAAATCCTTCGAACTCGGCCATGACAGAGCCCACTGCCTCGCCCTCGGGGTCAATGATATAGATGTCATAGAAGCGTCCTTCCCCGGCGCGGGTGGCTACAAATGCCAGCTTGTCCCCATCCGCCGACCATTGCGGCGGTATGGGCAGGAGTGCCTGACCGCTGGCAAGGGGTCGAGGGTTGCTGCCATCGCCCTCTGCAATGTACAGCTCAAAGCCGTTGCCGCCCCGGTCTGACTGGAAAACCAGATAGCTCCCATCCGGGGACCAGACCGGGAGAAGGTCCGAACTCTCTCCCTCAATGAGGGGCTCCTGCTCGCTACCATCGGCGTTCATCACATAGATATCATAGTTGGACTCAATCACCTTGACCCAGGCAATCCGCTCCCCATCCGCCGACCAACTTGGCCAGTTATCGATCACTCGGTCATCGGTCAAGCGGGTGGCCTCGCTGCCATCGGTATTCATCACATAGATTTCTTTGTTTTTATCGCGATCCGAGACAAACACGATGCGTTGCCCATCCGGCGACCAGTTGGGGTAGGCATCGGTCGCCGGATGATCCGTCAGCCGCGTGATCTCACTCCCATCTGCTGCCATCGTGTAGATTTCATCGTTGCCATCGCGAGACGAAGAAAAGACAATTTGCCCGATCAGCGGTGGTAGCGGGCTGGCCGTGGGTCTGGGGGTGCGCGTGGCCTGGGGTGTCGGGGTGAATTGAGGAGAGGGGATTGGCGTGGAAATCGTCGTTGGGGCTGAGGTCGCCGTGCCTTCAGGGGTAGCTGGCATAGCATTCTCGCAGGCAAGCGTCAAAGTCATCAACGCAAGAAGTAGAACGCCCTTCCAAAAAGCAGAAATCCTTATCACGTCGTCCCCCTTATAATTATTGCCTTTTCTTCCAGAGTGAGATTGCGTAGCGGGGAACGCACCGGCCCCCCATGATGGCCCCGTGCCTCGACACCCGCCTTCCACCCCGCGATTCCGAAGCGTCCTACCTCGTCACTCACACGGGCCAGCGTGGCCGCGTGCTCGCGTGAGGCAGCGAGGTCACCCCGGCGCGCGGCCTGGACCAGCGCCACACTGGCCTTCGGTGCTACATTCGCTGCTGCAAGGATAACCCCATCTGCCAAATCGGCAAGGAGGAATCCGGCAGCGGCATGGGCAGAACCGGCTAAAATGACAAAGGTCTCTGCGCCTGCCGCCGCGCGGTAGCCGCTGGCGAGCTGCGCATCGCTGCCACTGTTTTTCATGCCGATGATATTGGGGTGTGAGGCAAGTTCTTCTACCACCGCAGCGGGAATCGTGATTCCCGTCACACCCGGCACGCTGTAGAGCAAAATCGGGATGGGGCTGCTATCGGCCACAGCCCGGTAGTGCTCCGTAAGCGCCGCCGCGCTCATCGCCTTTTGATAGTAACTTGGTGTCACGATCAGGGCCACGTCGGCTCCCGCCTTGGCTGCCTGCTTCGTTTCGTCAATGGTGGTGCGCGTGCCCGCCAGGCCGGTTCCGGCGATCAGAATCAACTCGTCGGGGATGTTGCGGCGTCCCACCTCCAGCACGAGCGCGCGCTCGAACTCACTCAGATGAACCTGCTCGCCCGTGGAACCCAGCAGCAGGTAGCCCGCGAAGCCCAGCGTATTCATCCAATGAAGGTTCTCCGCCAGCGCGCTGTGATCCACATCGCCTGTCTCCGTCATCGGCGTGATGGCAGCGGGGAACGCGCCTCGCAGCCGCTCTAGTAGTGTCTGTCGTTCCATTATTAGTTGTCCTCCTTGACCTCGCGCAGGAAGGCCGCGCTGGCCTCCGGTAGAGCAATATTGATGAACATCCCGCTGCCCAGTTCAAAGCCTGCCGCGCGGGAGACGCGGGGAACCAGCGCCAGATACCAATGCAGATATTCCATAGCTGGATCATGGATGGGGGCCGAGCGAATCACATAGTTGTAATCCGGGTCATTCAGCCCAACGTAAAACTTGCGGAGCACCTGGCGCAATAGGTGCCCCAGGTCGGCAATTTCATTGGCCTGGGTGTCCAGAAAGTTGGAGTGATGGCGGCGCGGGAGAATCCAGAGGTGAAAGGGAGAGAAGGCCGCGAAGGGAACGAAGGCAACAAAGTGCTCGCTTTCCATCACTATCCGCACCCCATCGCTCAGTTCGTCCTCTATCATCTTGCAGAAGACGCACATCCCGTGATCGTCAAAGTAGCGGCGGGCTTCCTCGGTGCGGAGACGAATCGTGTGCGGGACGACGGGCAGCCCGATGAGCTGGGTGTGCGGGTGCAAGAGGGACGTTCCGGCCCGGACTCCGTGGTTCTTGAAGTAGATGAGGTGCTGCACGCGGGGGTCCGTGGTGACCTCCTGGCCGCGCAGTTGGAAGGCCCGGAGCATCAATGCCACCTCATCGCTCCGTTGCAGAGCGGGGGCGCTGTTGTGGCGCGGCGTCTCGATGAGCACCTCATGGTGGCCTACCCCGGAGATCATCCGGTGAATTCCATCAAAGCTAAAGGTGCGCTCTCCTTCCCGCTGGAGGGCCGGATATTTGTTGCAGACCACCCGCAGTTGCCACGCTCCCTCCTGAGGAATGCGTAGCACCTCCAGGTCTAACTCTTCATTGCCAGGGCAGAAGGGGCAGTCTGCAAGCCAGTCCGGCCGCTCGTCGGTCCTTGCATGCGTCGGTTCGACAAACTCTTCCGGTCGCCTGGCGCGCTCTGTCGCAATAATGACCCATTCCTTGGTTGCAAGGTTCTGGCGTAGCTCCGGCATCGATCCCTCCAGACGCTAGTCGGTGGTTGGACGCTCTTTTTCCTCCATGCCTTCCTCGTCGCTCTCCTCGCTCTGTCCTGGCGGGAGTAGCCCTGCGATCTTCGGCGTCGTGAGCTGCGCGCTTTCGCCCGCTGCTCTGCCGCCGCGAAGAATACTGCTCCCCGCCTCCTTCATAGAGCCGACCGCTTTCCCCGTGGCGGAGAGAATCCCATCTTTGGCATCTTCCAATTTGTCCACAAGCAGCCCGCCCGTAGCGGTGGCAGCCCCGCCCAGCATCTGCCGCGCACCGACCACGTTTTCGCCTGCGTCCTTCAGCACGTCCACAGCCTTTTCAGCGGCCCCAGCAAGGATGCCTCCGGCGGCTTGCCCTGCGTCTTTCACCGTGCTGGTTGCGCGGCGTGCCCCACTGCTGACCGTCAGCCAGGAACGCTCTCCCGCGTCTGCGAGCCAGCCGCCCACCTTGCGCTCATCCACTCCCGTCACGGCGCGCAGACTTTCCTTCCAATCGACCAGCGCCTCCGGCCCTCGCCCAAAGTAGGCATCGGCGCGCTGCCCGATGATGTAGGTCGAAAGTACGTTCGTCCCAGCCGAAGCCGCCACGCCGATGACCGGGAGCGCCGTCGCCAGCCACTTGCGGGCATATCGCTCTGTCACCTTCACGCTCAGTTCGCGCCCGGCCTTCGTCAGCAGTTGGTTTCCGCCCGCACTGACTCCCGTCACGAGCATCACGACTTGTTGTTTTTCCAACTGGTTGAGCGGGTAGCCATGTGCCTCGGCAATCTCCAGCACCAATTCGGCCTGGAGCTTGAACGTGGCTCCGATGTCTGCTGCGACCCCGATGGTGAGCGCCGTCAGCGTGCCCAGCCCTGGAATCAGTGCGGCCCCGGCAGTGGCTGCGCCCACCGTCGCTGTCTCCTGGCACTTGCGTTTGACGAGAATCTCCACAAGGTCATCCGTGGACGCGTCCGGTTGATCCGCGCGGAGCTGCTGGACCCGCGCCATTGCGCCCTCTTCGTCGGCCTCGCTGATACGGTCAAAGAGAAAGGTGAGAAAGTCACTTGCCCGGCTCCCCTTCTTTGGCTTTGGGGCGGGAGTTTGCTCGATCTCGTAGACGATCTCCTCGGCCTGTGCCTTGCTCGACGGCGTTTCGGCTTCCATAACACACCTCCTGGTAAAGGGTTAAAGCGTAATCTGTAATTACGTTTTACGTTTCTGGTTCTGACGGAATTTGTGGTATGGAAGATGTGCCGCGTGCCATGCGCGCCCTCACCCCCACGTCGCTTCGCTCCGTGGCCCCTCTCCCGATTTCGGGAGAGGGGAACG
>JACCSL010000738.1 GCA_013812995.1 Ardenticatenales bacterium
CCCCCCGCCCTTCTGGTGGCAGGCGGCTACGGACACACTAACCCCCCTCCCTGGCAGGAGCCCTGCCCTTGGCCTTGCCTCGGAGCCAGCGCTGGCAGAGCAGAGCGTGCTTCTAGGAAATGAGGATGTGCTTCTCTTCTGGAGTGATGGGCTTGCGGAAATCCGCAACCAGGAGGGTGTTTGCTTTGGCAGCCAGCGCCTCATGCACCTCTTAAAGGTACACGCCCGCCACCCGGCCGCGCTGATTGCCGCCGCCATTCTGGAAGAGGTCCAGCTCTGGCTGCACGGTCAGCCTCCCCACGATGATCTGCTGCTGATTATCATCAAGCACCATCCCCGCCCGAGTCCCACCCTCACAACCCATACTGCTCCCGCACCTGAGTAAGATACGCCAACTCGCCGACTGCCCCGAGCCGCTCTATCGTTCTAGCGGCATCCTCCACCAGCCTGCTAGCTTGCTCCCGACGGTGGACTGCCAGCCGCTCGGCCAGGCGAAGCTGAAGCTGCGCCCGCTCGTAGCGCATCTGCTTGGGCGGCAAGGTGTCGATCAATGCCTCCAGAATCGCCACCTCACCGCCTGCCAGTGCCTGAACCAGATGGGCGCGATAGAGTTCTATGGAGTCATCCTGCCGACGGGACCATAGAATTGCCCCCTGGCTCCGACGCTCCGCCTCATCAAAGCGTCCCTGATAGAGCGCCACCTCAGCCAGGAGGCGCTGTATGAGCGGGAAGAGGTAGAAGCGCATCTGCTGCTCCGCTTCCTCCAGGCATTTCTTCAGAATCGCCTCGGAGACCTGCAACTCACCCTGGTGAAGGAGCGCCTCCGCCATCCCGGCCCGCGTGGTAATCACCAGGTCCTGGAGACCGGTTCGACGTGCCGCAATCTGCGCCTCCTGCATCGCCTGGAGCGCGCGGTCCAGATGGCCCTGCCGGATAAGCAGCTCGCCATACTGGTGGAGCATGTTAGCAAGCCCGCCCCCCAGGCTCGTGAGTTGCCAGAGCGGCAGGCTCCTCTCGAAGGCGGCCACCGCCTCGTGCCAGTTGCCCTCATCCCGCTGGATTTCCCCGATCAGGGTGAGGATCTCCGCCTGCTGGCGCGCATCCCCTCTTTTCTTGGCCTCGACCAGGGCAGATTGATAGGCGGTGAGGGCGATCTCGGCCTGTCCCAACTCTCGATACAACTCAGCCATGCGCTCAAAGCAGGTAAAGAGGAAGTCGTCCCCCCCATGATGGCGCGCGACCGCGAGCGCGTGCCTGGACGCCTGGAGCGCGTCCTTGAGGCGGGCACGCTCCTCGTAGAGATGGCTCTGGAGCAGGGCAATCCGAATTTGCTCCACCCAATCCTCTGGCCCCACCAACCGCAGGGCGCGCCGCAAGAGGTGCTCTGCCTTCTGGTTATAGCTGGTATCACCTTTGCCAGGCGATTGGGCGAACAGCAGCTCGGCCCGTTTGCGCAGCAGCCGGACCGTCTCCCGATGGGGCTGTTGCTCCAGAGGTAGCTCGCTAATCTGACGGAGGACAGTGCTGTAGTAGTGGTTGGCCTCCCACCATTGTTTCTGCTGGAGTGCCAGGTCTCCCTGCACCTCATTGACGCGCCGCCGAAGCGGGGGGTTCAGCGTGTTGATGGCAAGATAGGCCAACTGCTCGGCCAACTGTGTTTCCAGCCCGGCCTCCTGCATGGCCTCGCTCCGCTCGATCAGCAGGGTCGCTGCCTCGGTAACCTCCCCGGCCTGGCGGCGGTGGTCAGCGGCCAGCAGTTGCTCTTCCAGAGTACCACCCTCCATAAAGTCAGCGGCCCGTTGATGCCAGAGTTGACTCTTGGCGGAGCCCAGGGTTCGGACCGTGTCCAGGAGCAGGTCATGGATTCGCCAGCCCCGACTGGTTTGCTCGACGAGTCCGCGATGCTGGAGCCACTGGAGTTCTGCCTCCGTGTGCTGAACATCGTCCCACTTCAGCAGATGGGCAACGGACGCAGCAACGAAAGAAGGGGAGAGGTAGCTGGCCGCGAAGAGCAACTCTTGTTGCGCCGGGGTGAGGCTTCGGATCGCCACCAGCAGGACGCGCGTGGTAGGGGAAGTCTGCCCGAGCCGCAAACGATTCAGCACGCCCGTTCTGGCTCGGATGATCCCCCGAATGAGCTGGGAGGGCGTCAAGCCATCTGTCAGGGTAGGGGCAAGCAGGCGAATGACGAGAGGAATGCCCGCCGCCTGGAGCAGCACCTCCTCAACCTCCTCGAAGGAGGGCGCTTCGACAAGCAGGGACTTGAGAAGCTCATAGCCGTGGTGGATGGGTAAGGGACCCAGCCGTTCCGGCAGGTCAAGGCCCGTCGGGAAGAGCCGGGTGGTTACCAGCACCGCCACCGGGGACTGCCGGAGGAATTGGATGGTACTACGCCGCCCTTCCCCAAGGGCGTCCAGGTCATCCAGCACGATGAAGGTATCGCGATTGCCCACCTGCTGGAGCAGGTGTCGCTCGCGATCCTCCAGGGGATGACCAATGACCTCGTGCTGTCCTATCTGGCGAGCCACCTCATTCAGGAGGTCGCTGTACGAGAGCAGTTCCCGCCCATCCAGCCACACCATCCCATCGCTGAAATAGCCGCTCTCTCTCAGTCCCTCCGCGAGTGCCAGCGCCAGGGACGTCTTGCCGATTCCTCCGGGACCAGTCAGAAAGAACGGGGGACGCTCCGCAAGCAGGCGTCGCTTCAGGGTCACCAGCTCCTTGAAACGGCCCACGAAGGGATGCGGGGTGAGAGAGAACTGTGTGTTCATCTAGCCAACGCGAATCAACTCTCGGGAGAAGGTGGTCAGGCTCTGGACCCCCGACTCCGTGACGACGACATCATCCTCCACCCGCACGCCGCCCAGGCCGGGCACATAGATGCCAGGCTCGATGGTGAACACGTTTCCCGCGCTGAGCGGCTGCTCGTTTCCCGCCACCATGAAGGGCGGCTCGTGGCCCTCAAGCCCGAGACCGTGGCCGGTACGGTGGATGAAATAGTCTCTGTACCCGCCGCTGTCGATCAGCGCGCGCGCAGCCGCATCGATCTCGTGGCCGGTAGCTCCAGGGCGCACGGCTGCTCGGGCGGCGGCGTTCGCGGCCAGGCACAGGTCATAGATGGTCGTGACTTCCTCCGGCACGGGTTCCACGGCCGCACAGCGCGTGATGTCGCCCGAGTAATGGCCCACGGCGGCACCGCAGTCGATGATCATCACATCGCCCGGCTGAATCACGCGGTCGCTTGGTCCGGCGTGGGGCTCGGCGCTGCGCGGCCCTGCGACGACCAGCGGCCCGAAGGCCATGCGGTCCGCCCCTTCCTGGAGCATGCACAACTGGATATTGGCGGCAATCTCCCGCTCCGTCTGGCCGACACGAATCTGCCTGAGGGCGCGCTGGAGGCCCCGCTCCGTGACCGCGATGG
>JACCSL010000396.1 GCA_013812995.1 Ardenticatenales bacterium
AGAAACTAATATCGGAGATGCCCTGGCGCACCCGATCCTCGCTCCCCTCAGAGAGCTCGTCGTACTGATAAGAGAGGTGCTCGACGGTCAACGTGTCTAGACGATCCTGGGCCGATTTTTCCACGAAGGGAATCGGTGGGAGCGCCTCCTGTAGATAAACAGCCCCGGGCGCAACCAACTGATCGTCTTGCCCCGTTTGCATGACGGATTGCATGCGTGTGATAGAGACGGTGGCTTGTTTGTAACCCGCCATCATGGCTCCCACACTCCGCAACAGTTCGGACACGGGCCAGATGCTAGCCGCAAAAAGGGCAAAGTCTCCAATGGTAAAAGTACCGGCCTGGATCGCACGGGCGGCTATAAGCAATGTGAGCGCAACCCCGATGGTGACGGTGTTCCCAGAGATAACATCGATCAACCTCGTCAACACGCGATCACGGATGGCGGCTTGTCTGCGGAGCTCATTTCGCCGATGAAGCTCCTCGATGATGGCGGGCTCCGCATTGGCAATCTGGATCGTCTGAACCGCACCGAATATCTCGCTGATCAATTCTGTCACGCTACCCGTGGCCTCGCGGTGATCCTTACGGTAGCTGTCGATGCGCTGACTCAGGCGCTCGGTGACAAAGATGATGACCACTAGGGGCACGAATACGCCGAGCGTGATGGTTACACTGACGCGCAGCATCATGACGAAAGCCAATAGCGTCGTGGCAAAGAGGCCAATCAGGTCCTGAAGCTGCACGGTCCAGTCCATCGTCGCCTCAACATCATCACGAAAGATGTTGAGAGCCACCCCAGGTGTGACATTATCCTTGGACGAGAAGGGTCTTGCCCCCGGCTTACGCAAGATTTGCGTCAACATATTCTTGAAGTGCAGTGCTTTGTGGTGGGCTCGATAGGAAACGCCGAGATAGTTTGCCAGACCCAGCCCGATGCTTCCGACCGCCGCATTGAGGAGGAAAAGCAGAACAACGGTATTCAGGGCCAGGCTGCCAGGTACGCCAGCTAGGTAATCGAAATAGCCCTGGGCTAACACACCACTGATCGTCAGACTCAAATAAAATGCGCTAATGGCAGTGGTTTGCAAGAGGGCGCGCTTCCATTGCCAGCGTTGCAGTTGAATAAAATAGCTGCTTGTTTTCATTGCGCTATCACTGAGGCCTCGTGGTTGTTCGGATAGGGATAGAGGGAGGCATTCTCGTCAATCTTGAGATACTCTGCCAGACGGGAGTTGGGATCGTTGGCCAATTGGGAGGGGCTCCCCTGTTCCACGATTCTTCCTTTTTCCAGGATGATGACCTTATCCGCCTGTTTGATAGTCTTTAAACGATGGGCGATGACGATCCCTGTGCGTCCTTGCAGCAGCCGCGCGACTGCCTGGCTGATGAGGCCCTCCGTGATCGGGTCCAAGCGCGAGGAGGCTTCATCGAGGATGACGAGACTGGGGTTCCGCTGAAAGACGCGCAAGAACGCAATGAGTTGGGCTTCCCCATCCGAGAGTCCTTGCCCCCCGGCCCCGATGATGGTGTCCAGGCCAGCCGGTAGCCGATTCAGCCAGTCGCCCAACCCAAACTCGGTCAATGTTGCTTGTAGTTGTTGGTCCGTGATAGAAGGGTTGAAAAAAGTCAGGTTGTCGCGAAGCGTCGCCCGGAATAGTTGCACTTCCTGCGTCACCACCCCAATACGATGTCGCAGATGATCCAAAGATATCTCTCGAATATCCGTGGGGGGAGCGCCGTCGTTGGCGAGAGAGACGATCCCAGAGGTGGCGTCGATCTGTCGGATGAGCAATCGGGACAGGGTTGACTTTCCACTACCTGTGCGCCCGAGAACGCTAACTACCTCACAGGGGTAAATAGTCAGATTGATGTCCGAGAGGACATTCCCTTCGTCCTCGTCGTAACGGAAGACGAGATCTTGAAATGAAATGCGTAACGGGCCTTGGGTGAGGGGTGTTTTGGTCCCATCTTTGATCTTACTCTCGATGTTCCGGAGCTCTTGAATACGACCAATGCTTGCCCCAGCCAGCTGGATCGATTCGATCTGATTGACCACCTGCCAGAGCGGGCCTCCCAGCAACCCCACGTAGTAGTAAAGGACATAGATATTGCCAACACTCAAGCCAGCCCGCTGGTGAAGGTAATCCCCAAAAACAAAAACGGTCACGGTTGCTAGCGTGAGCGCAGCGGTGGGAAGGGTCAGATTGGCAACCAGCCAGGGAAGGGCACCAAATTCCTTCTGCATCCGCGCCTGCTGTAGCCGGTACAGCCCTCTCAAGACGTAGTCCGTGGCTCCGTTCGAACGAATCTCTTCGGTTCCCTTGAAACGCTCTTCAAGATATCCATATAACTCGGCGTTTGCTTGCAAGACTGCCTGCCAGTGGGGTTCAGCGCGCTTTCGGATAGTATCCAGAACGATAAGCGTACCCACAGCAATCGCTGTGACGATCAACCCGATGCGCCAATCGATCACGGTAAGCAGAACCAACACGCCCCCGAGCAACAGAAGATTGGTAAACAGGCTGAAGGCAAGCTGAGAGAAAAAGTTGCTCAGGGCGGTAATGTCGCCGTCTAACCGCTCCACCATCGTGCCCGGGGAGTATTTCTGGTGGAAACTGAGGTCCAGCTTTAAACAGTGTGCGGCCACCTCTTTCCTGAGCTGGTTGGTTGCCTTCCAGGCAACATCCTCGCTCACATAGGTCGTTACAATGGCGAGGCCCTGCTCCACAAAGGCAATGACGACAAATAGAAAGGCTAGTCGCCACAACATCTCAAGGGACTGCTTCGTTTCAATCCCTTCCAGAAACTGTCCGATAATCTGGGGGCTCATCAAGCGAATCACAATAGTTGTAACAGCAAAAAAAGCAAGGAGGAAGACGCGGGCTCGATGTGGTTTTAGATAAGTGATCCAAAGTTCGACCAACTTTCTGGCTGAAACATTGGTAGAGTGTTTTTGCATAATGTTATTCAATTCCCTAGAACGTTACTTTTTGATGTTGAAGGGCAACTATAGAGCTAATATCGACCAAGGGGCATAGGATCGGCGGGCAGGATAGAGATAGATCATTGTAGGCCGCACTAGGCACGCTGGTGTACTACCCAAGTGGAGAAGTGGGGTGGTTTAGAGGTTAGGTAGGTATAAGGCAACTAGAATAATGGAACTCCTACCATCTGTCAACGACCCCTGTATCTTTTTGGGTGCTTGACAAATTCAACACTTTTCATCAAACTCAGTGGCAGTTCTACCTCTTTCCTTCCCTACATCCTCACCAGGTAGCATTCTGTCTGACAAGCAGCGCTTTATCTCTTCACAACAACCCTCGACCTGACATCATCACGGACAAGTCAGTTTTGCGGGACGACACCTTACCACCATTCATCAACGCGTTGCTGTCGTGATCCACTCTATACTACGGAGAGGGCAACGCCTCCCATACCCTTCTTCCCCTGGCCGACGTTGGGGTTTCTTCTTGGAGTTAAGCTCTATGAAAATTCTCGTGACGGGTGGTGCCGGCTTTATTGGCTCCCATATCGTTGATAGCTTTCTCGCAGTGGGGCATGAGGTGCTGGTTGCTGACAACCTCTCCACAGGGCGGGCGGAGAACATCAATCCACAGGCCCGTTTCTACCAGGTGGATATTCGCGACCCCGAGCTGGATTCGTTGATTGAGCAGGAAAGACCAGAGGTGGTGAGCCACCAGGCGGCGCGCGCTAATGTCCGGGAAGCCATGCAGAACCCTCTATTGTATGCCGAGGTGAACGTCCTTGGCTCTCTGAGCCTGCTCGAAAGTTGCCGCCGGCATGGGGTGCGGAAAGTGATCTATGCATCGACTGGTGGGGCAACCTACGGCGAGCCTGAGTGTCTGCCGGTACCGGAAACGCACCCTGTGAACCCGCTCGATCCCTACGGGGCCAGCAAGCATCATGTTGAACACTACCTCTTCCTCTACCGGGCCAATTTTGGGATAGATTACACCATCCTCCGCTATCCTAATGTCTATGGCCCCCGTCAGGACCCCTATGGTGAGGGTGGCGTGATCGCGACGTTCTTGGGGCATATGAGCGCAGGGACCCCACCCGTCATCAACGGCAGTGGTGAGCAGGAGCGAGATTTCGTCTATGTTCAGGACATCGCCCGTGCCAACCTGTGTGCCCTGGAGCGCGGGGGAGGGGGACTATATAACATCGGCAGTGGTCGGGGAACCACCATCAATGAGATCTATGCGACGCTCGCCCGCCTGACAGATTACTCTCAGCCTCCGGTTCACGGCCCGGCCAAGCCTGGCGAAGTATTTCGTAGCTACCTGGACAGCACACGTGCCAATGAGGAACTAGACTGGCACATGGCGATAGCACTGGAAGAAGGCCTGTTGCGTACCTATGAGTATTTTCGCTGCACAATCTCGCCTCTGAAAGCGACCGAGCCGGGCGCGATCCTTTAATTGGCATATTCAGGGAGAGACAATGGCAAATTTTATTCTGATGTCACATTCAACGGGGGGAGATGTATACCCCTACATCAAAATTGGTCAGAGCTTGAGAGAACGCGGGCATACGGTAACCTTATTATCGCATATCCATTACGAAACCGTGGCCCGGCGCGCCAACCTCAATTTCGCGGCGGTGGATACCCCCGCTGATTGGCAAGAATACCTCGAAGACAATCCCTTCAATCACATCAATCCCACCAGCAACCTGGACTCCGTTCTCGCCTTTCAGCGCAAGTTCGATCACGCGGAAAAGATTCTCGCAGAGTACCACCTGATCCAGGAATATTGTACAGCAGATACCGTATTGATCTCCAGAGATCGCTCCCTATCCTCGATGCTACTGGTGGCAGAAAAGCGACAAATCCCAATCATCGCGGGGGTTGTATCGCCCTATTTTCTCCGTTTGTGCTTCAT
>JACCSL010000764.1 GCA_013812995.1 Ardenticatenales bacterium
CTGTAGCGCGCCGCCGCGAACGCCTCGGTAAGATCGTCGAGTTCCGCCTGAGCGTCCGGCGGCGTCGGCTCCAGGGAACGATGGACAAGAAAGGGAATCGTCAGCGGATGGGTATGCCCATCGACGGTCACCTGTCGCTCCTGCGTCGCCTCCAGCAGCGCGGCCTGTGTGCGCGGCGTGGCGCGGTTGATCTCATCGGCAAGGAGCAGGTTGACAAAAACCGGACCTGGCTGAAACTCAAAGGTGCCAAGCTGCTGGTTGAAGATAGTCACACCTCGATGGTGGCGAGCAGGCGCTCCGCGAAATCGGTGATAGGGGTCACAATGGCTCTTGATCCTTTCGCTTCGGTGGAAGGCTGAATTATAGCGCCTCGTCACTCGTTCGGTAAGGGTCCAAAAGAAAAGTGACAGGAGAGACAATGGTTTTAAAAGAATTGGGTGACGGTTTGATTTTGCGCCGCGCCACCCCCGCCGATGCTGAGCCATTGGCGAAATTCAATGCAGAGATGCACATCAACCCTGGGGAAGAGCCTAACGAGGCCATCGCGCAGTGGACGCGTGATCTCATGGCGGGCACCCATCCCACGTTCCCACCGGAAGATTTCATGGTGGTGGAGGATACGCGCAACGGAGCCATTGTCTCGGCGCTAAATCACATCTCCCAGCGCTGGTCCTATGGCAGCATCGAATTCGCCGTGGGGCGACCCGAACTCGTTGCCACGCACCCGGACTATCGACGGCGGGGGCTGGTTCGTGCCCAGATGGAGATGTCCCATCAGTGGAGTGTCGAGCGCGGCGAGGTGCTACAGGTCATCACCGGAATTCCCTGGTATTACCGCCAGTTCGGGTATGAGATGGGGCTGGAGCACGCGGGCTATCGCGCTGGCTACCTGCCCCATATTCCCAAGCTTGAGGAGAGTCAGGAAGAGTCGTACCACATCCGCCCGGCCACCCAGGACGACCTGTCCTTTATCGCGGAATGCTACAAGCGAGGCATGGGCCGCTATCTGCTTTCCACCGTTCGGGACGATGCGCTCTGGGAGTACGAGTTGCAGGGTCGCTCTCCCATCAGCGAGCCGACGGTGCACTTATGTGTGATTGAGAAAGATGGCGAGGTAGTTGGCTTGCTCGCCCACCAACTCAGACTGTGGGGACCGACTCTCTCAGTGCGAGCCTATGAGCTAAAGCCGGGCATCTCCTGGCTCGCCGTCACCCCGACTGTGCTCCGCTATTTGAAGAAAACGGGGGAAGCGTATCATGCGGAGGAGGGCAAAGAGCCTTTCGGGGCGTTTATCTTCTTTCTTGGCACCGAGCATCCCGTCTATCAGGCCATCCCGGAACTCCTGCCTCGCAAGCGCGACCCCTACGCCTACTACGTGCGCGTGCCAGATGTGCCAGGCTTCCTGCGCCTCATTACACCCGTACTGGAGCAACGGTTGGCCGAGTCCGTCGCGGTGGGACATACCGGAGAATTACTACTGAATTTTTATCGGAGCGGGGTTCGGCTCGTGCTGGAGCAGGGGAAACTCACCGCCATAGAACCCTGGCAGCCCATGCCCGATGATATAGGACACGCAGGCTTCCCGGATCTGTCGTTTTTGCAGTTGCTGTTCGGCTATCGTTCAATGGAAGAACTGCGCCACTTCTACGCGGATTGCTGGGCCGAGGGGGACAATTTCGTTCTCCTCTCCATTTTATACCCCAAACAGCCCTCCTACACCTGGGCGATTAGCTGAGGAGAAGCCATGCGACCCGATCTCACAACCTACCTTGGCAAAACCGTAACAGTGACGGTAGACCGCCCCCTGGGCAGCACCCATCCCCGCTACGCAGATCTGATTGCTTATCCCATAAACTATGGCTACCTGCCGAATACCATCTCCGGGGATGGGCAGCCGATTGATGTTTACATTCTGGGTGTGGAGCAAGCAGTGGAGCAATTCAGCGGGGTCATCATTGCCGTGGTGCTGCGCGAGGACGATGTGGAAGACAAGCTCGTAGCGGCCCCGGCAGGTCGCTGCTACACCGCTGCGGAAATAGTTTCAGCCCTGAGCTTTCAGGAGCAATTTTTCAGCAGCCGCGTGGGGCTAGAAACAAAACCTTAATTTTTCATTTTCCAATCTCTGGAACAGACAACCCACGACAAATTTTCCTTGCCAAGATGTCGGAAATCTCGATATGTCGCGGAACAGACTCCATCTGACCCGTCAAAGGATTGCTCCATAGTGAATGAGACTTTCCTTCTCTCTTGAGGATGCACCCATATCTACGAAGGTGCTTTATAAGTGCGTTTCGCTTCATCCGACAACTACGATTTCACGGATCGCATCATCGGGTACCCCTCTCAATCCCTCTTCGCGACGCTCCTCCAGAATGAGCGCAATCGCTTCCGCTAGATTTTCTCGACACTCTTCCAGTGTCTCTCCTTGCCCATTCGCACCCGGAATCTCGGGGCAGTAGCCAATAAACCATTTGCCATCTCGCTCAATAACTGCGGTGAACTCGTTGTGCATAATAGCTTTACTCCTCAAAGCTCGAAGGGTTCTTCGTCCAGCACGCCATCCTCGCGCTCGCGAAGCTGGCTGATGCGCAATTCCGCCCGCTCCAGCAGCCGCCCACAGTGCTGCGAGAGCACCGTGCCGCGCTCATAGAGGAGCAGGGCCTCGTCCAGCGTGGCCGCGCCCTGCTCCAGCCGCTCCACCACCATCTCCAATTCCTGATACGCCTCTTCAAATGAGAGATCTTCCATCCCAATCCCTTCCGCAAATTCAATGTGTCCTGGGCGCGACTGCTCTCGCCCCTACAGGTCGTTTGCCGTTCCTGGCGTTGGCGTCCGTTTTGCCCTTTGCCTTTTGCCTTTCCCCTTTTAGGGGCCTACTTGGTGCCCTTCCGTCACCTCCACCTCAAACTCGCCCTCTTCCACCGTCACCCGAAGCGCCTGCCCACCGCTCACCTCGCTGGGAGCGCGCACCAGGCGACCCGTTGCCCGGTCCGCGACGATGGCATAGCCGCGCGCGATGGTAGCGCGGGGGTCAAGATTGCCCAGCTTCCCCTGTATTCCTGAGAGGTGGCTGCGCTGAAGTTGCAGGTGGGTGGTGAGCGCGCGCTCCACGCGGGACGCCAGGTGGTCCACACGCTGGCGCTGCTCTCGCAGGTGGCTGCTGGGAGCCATGCGCTCCAGGGCGCGAATCTCCTGGGTGAGATGCTGGCGGCGACGGACCATCTCCAGGTACATCGCCTCGTGCAGCGCCTCCATACTTGCTTCCAGGTTGTCTCGTAACTCGCGAATGTCCGGGACAGCCAGCTCAGCGGCGGCGCTGGGCGTCGGGGCACGCTGATCCGCGACAAAATCAGCGATGGTGTAGTCCACCTCGTGGCCAACCCCGGAGATGATGGGCGTCGTGCACGCATGAATGGCGCGCGCCACCACCTCCTCGTTGAAGGCCCACAGGTCCTCAATGGAGCCGCCGCCGCGTGCCACGATGATCACATCCACGCGCACGCGCTCAAAGCGGGCCAGCGCCCGGACAATCCCGGCAGGAGCGTCGTTTCCCTGCACCAGTGTGGGGCTGAGCAGCACCTGCACGAGTGGCTGGCGGCGACGCAGCACATTGAGCATGTCGTGGAGTGCCGCGGCGGTGGGCGAGGTAACGATCCCGATGCGGCGCGGAAAGGCGGGAAGTTCTTTCTTGATGGTACTATCGAAGAGTCCCTCAGCGGCGAGCGCCGCCTTCAGCAGCTCGAAGCGTTGGTAGAGCGCGCCCAGGCCAATGGGCTGCATCTCAGCGACGTAGAACTGGTAGCTCCCCCGCTCCGCGTAGACGGACACATAGCCCGCCGCGATCACCTCGTCGCCATCACGGGGGAGCACGGGTAGCCGTTGGGCGGCATCGCGCCACATGACGCAGCGAATCTCGGCAGCGCCATCTTTCAAGGTGAAATAGCAGTGGCCGGAGCGAGCTCTCGTCCAGTTGGAGACCTCGCCCCGAATCCACACATCCGAGAGGAGCGGATCACTCTCGATCAACTCACGGAGGTAGGCTGTCACGCGGGAGACAGGGTAAATAGTACTCATGTTCTATAAAGTATACGATGGCTTTAGGAGGCGAGCAACTCCTGAGCCAGGCGCTTTTTCACCACTCATCTTCTTCATCTTCCTCGTACAACACTGGCTGGCCGACCAGGTGAACCTCGTACCCCGCGCCGCGCAGAATGTCCGCCAGCTCCTCAAGGTTGCCACCTGCGACCCAGCGGTTGGTTCCGCCCGCGCTGGTCAGCGCCCCCACCTTGCGAATCTGCCCACCGACGATGTCTTTAATCTTTTCAGCCTCGCCCTGTGGCATTACCATGGTCTTCGTCGAGCGGTTGATTGTAATTTCAACAGCCATATAAAACTCCCTTCTGTTGCTCATTGTCTTGGCCCATTATAACAGATTCAACAAGGTCCTAAGAAAGGTACTCTGTCATGTATTCCCATGAGTCGCTGATTCGTGTTCGTTATGCCGAGACCGACGCGATGGGCGTCGTTCATCATAGCAGTTACATTGTCTGGTTCGAGCTGGCACGAACCGACTGGCTGGAGGCGAGAGGTTACAGCTACGCCGAGTTCGAGGCAACCGGATACTATCTTGTCGTCACAGAGATTGGCGCGCGCTATCTGCGCCCCGCCCGCTACGGCCATGATGTCATTGTCCGTGCCACGCTCACCGAGCCCCGAAGCCGGGGGCTACGCTACGACTACGAGGTACGCCACGGGGGAACGCAGGAGGTATTGATCACAGGCTTCTCGCGCCATATTCTCACCGATCACCAGGGAAATATCCGCAAGTTCCCGGCCTATATGTGGGAGACGTTACAGGGGCCCAAAGAAACATGATGGGGGGACAGGTACCTGTCCCCCCATTCAAAATCATGCCACCCAGGCGTGCGCCATCTCTTTGATGACCGTAAGAATGGAGTCGGCAATGGTGGGCCAGCCAAAGCGGATGGCCCGCTCGCTCCCCTCCCGGCCCATCCGTGCCCGCAATGCCCGATTCTCCAGGAGTTCAATCATCTTGTTGGCGAGCAGGTCCGGGCGCTTGGGGGGAATGAGAAAGCCATTCTCCCCATCGCGGATGGTGTAGGTCAGCCCGCCCACCTCACTGGCAATGACGGGTGTGCCGGAGGCCGTTGCCTCCAGCGCCACCATTCCAAAGCTCTCATAGTGGCTTGGCATAACGACGCTCTCCGCCGCCGCATAAAAGTAGGGCAAAGTTTCCTGCCCCTGCGCCCCGAAGAACGTCACCACGTCCCGGATACCCAGCTCCGACCGCAACTCCCGCAGGCGGCGCATCTCGGCAGTCATGCTCTCGATATCGTCCTCGGCGCTTCCGCCCACAATGGCGAGGATGAGTCGCTCGCGCCATTCCGGGCGGCGCTCGACAAGCAGCGCGATAGCATGGAGGAGCGTATCCACTCCCTTGAGCGGCTCGATGCGCCCGACGAAGGTGACAAGCTTCTTGTCCGCCGGGATGCCTAATTCCTCGCGCGCTTCCGCCTGCGGAATCGGGCGGAAGAGGGAAAGGTCCACCCCACAGGGAACGATCTTCATCTTGCGCGGGTCGGCCCCGTACAACTCGACCATGTGCTGGCGGTCAATCGGGTTGGCGGCAATCAGACAATCGACCGTTGACATGAGGCGCGATTCTTCCTGAATGCGCAGGTCCAGCTCTCGATCCTCGTCCCGTTGCGCTACATGGTTTTTCATCTTGCCCAGCGTGTGGAACATCTGGATGATGGGCGTGCCCCATGCCCTGCGAAGGCCCTCGGCGACCAGCCCACTCAGCCAGTAGTGGCTGTAAACCGAGTCATAGCGAATCCCGGCCTGGGCCACCAGCTTAATAACATTTTTGGTAAACTCGGGGACATGATGGTGCAACTCATTCTTCTCAATGAACTGTACCGGCCCCGCCTGGACATGGATCACGCGCACGTTGCGCGCCATGTGGACAATCGCCGGGCGCTCCAGGCTCTGAGCATGGGTGAAGATATCCACCGCCCATCCGCGTCGGCCCAGCTCGCGGCTCAGCTCACGGACATAGACGTTCATGCCGCCCGTGTTCTTACCGCCTAGCGTGGCAAGGGGGCAGGTGTGCATAGAAATCATGGCAATCCGCCCACGCGGCGCGCGCCATCCCATCTGGAGATACTCATGACAGGCATCCTGCTCACAACAGATCGTCTTGGTCAGGGTCATTTCTGCTTCCTTCCTCTATGGTCCTTTGCTATGGTTTCGTTAGTTGTAGCTGGAAAATGGGCTCGGCGATGGCACCGAAACGGAACTTGTACGTCTCCTCGCCGCGTAAAAAATCATATCGGGTGCGTCCCCGCGCGATGGCATCCTCGATGTGATAGCAAAGTAGGAGCCATCCGGGGCTGAGTGTCCCCCCTTTATCCCCGTCGAAGCCCGAGTTATAGACCCACACCTCGTCCCGAAAGATAAAATTGAGATAGGTCGCCACCGGAACACCATCCACCAGCAAGAAGATGAGGTCCAGCCAGCCCAGCTTGCTGAAGGTGAGCGCCAGGTCGCAGAAGAAAGCACGCATCGGCGTCGTCATAAAGGTGGCTTTCTCCGCATCGCTGAGCGCGTGCAGGCGAAAAAAGCACTCCATCTCCTCCTCAACCTGTTCCGGCCTCACCTGGTACCAGCTCACCAGTGCCTCGTGCCCGGCCCGGCGCAGCTTGCGCCGTAGCTCGCGGCGCTGCTTGCCCTCCAGCTGCTCCAGGTACTTTTCCCATGTGTCCGGCAACGTGATGACTGGGCAGACTTCCTCGCGCACCTCAGATATGGCAAAGCCAGCGCCCGGAGCCAGACGTAAAAATGCCTCGCGCGTTGGCGAGGCATGGCGAAGACAATGCAGATCAATGGGGCAACTACACGGCGCATCGGCCCACCCGGCGAGGAGTGCCGCAGCTGCTTCTGTTTCCCGCCCTGGGGCTACAATAATATCCAGATAGTCACTGATATCCACCCCGCCGAGGAAGCGAAGCACGGTTGTGCCCTGCTCCGTCTCGGCTTCGTACAGGGGCGCAATGGCAATGAGTTCTTCCTTGTCCCACACCGTCCATATCTGGAGTCGGCCAGGGGTGCCAAAATGTTGCCACCATAATCGTGTGTAGGGCAGGCTATTGAAAAGAGTGGCCGTGTGGCTGCGCTCATGGAGCGCCTCCCACGCCTCTCCCAAGAGGTCAAAGACCCCCTCACCTTGGTAAGACTGTTCTTCCATCCCTATCCTCTATAATGCTATCGACACCGGGGAAAGTATAATAGATTGGTTGGCGCTGACAAATATCAGAGCTATATACAAGTGTCTGTTCATATATCCCGGGACAATATCCAATGGCTCTACTCGTCGTCTTTCTGGATGGGGTTGGTGTGGGGGAAGATAACCCCGCAAGCAATCCATTCCTGGATGCCGATATTCCCACCTGGCGCTCCCTCGCGGGCGGCGACTGGCCCACCCTGGCCGACCCGCGCCCGCGCCATAGCCAACACGCGACGCTCCTCCCGGCAGATGCAACGCTTGGCGTGGAGGGGGAGCCTCAGTCCGGGACAGGCACCACGACCCTCCTCACAGGGGAAAATGCGCCGGCTCTGCTGGGACGCCATGCCGGTCCCTATCCACCACGCGCCCTTCACCCCTTGCTCCAGGAAAAGAATATCCTGGCTCAGGCAGCGGCGCGGGGCTGGCAAGCTGCTTTTGCCAATGCCTATCCGCCCTTCTTTTTCGAGAGGCTGGAGCGGGGAAAGGCGCGGCGCACCACCTGCACGCAGGCCGCCCTCGCGGCGGGGCTCACCCTGCGGGGCTCTGAGGCGTTGGCGCGGGGCGAGGCCCTGTCGCCCTTCCTCACGAACGAGCACTGGAGCCGCCTGGTACCCGAGGTACCGCTCATTACCCTGCACGAGGCGGGCCAAAACCTGGCACGGCTGGTGCAGGCGCACGATGTCACCCTCTTCGAGTTCTTTCAGACCGACCATCGCGGCCACCGCCCGGATATGGCCGAGGCCCACGCGCTGCTGCGCGACTTGGACCATTTTCTAGCTGGCATTCTGGTGGAACTGGACCCCGCGAAGGATCTGCTCGTGCTTGCCAGCGATCATGGCAACTTCGAGGATCAGACACACTCCAACCACACGATCAATCCGTCGCTTATCACGCTCTGGGGGTATGAGCAGGAACAACTTGCCGCTGCCATTCAGAACCTGACGCATATTACACCCCTGCTGCTAGAGTGGCTGGAACGCCGGGAGAACGAAAAACGCCCCTCAGAGTGAGGGGCGTCTTGTGTTTATGCTAAAAGCCTAGGCGATTCGCTGCTTGGCCTTGCGAATGGCCTTTTTCTTCGCCTTGCGGCGCAACTCGCTCCTGGACACAAACCAGCGCTTTTTGCGATAGGTGCTCAAGATACGGGCCGTTGCCACCTCCTTGCGGAAGCGCTTCAGCAGCATCTCCTGGCTCTCACCCGGTCGTAGCTTGACGGTCATGGTGCCCTCACCCCCTTCCATGCCTCGAATAAAGCGCCCGAGGGCGCAACGGGGAGTGACCAGGCTCGTCACCCCCCTGCTGGTAATCTCGTTAAACGGCGTCTACGCTCGTCTCTT
Organism: Ardenticatenales bacterium; assembly: GCA_013812995.1. Classification (GTDB taxonomy): domain Bacteria; phylum Chloroflexota; class Anaerolineae; order Ardenticatenales; family Ardenticatenaceae; genus JACCSL01. The sequence goes on from JACCSL010000764.1 coordinate 8,644, forward strand.
CCGTGCTCTCTTCGTCGCTGTAGAAGGCAGGCTCCTCGGGAAGTGTTTCCTCGAAGGCTGCATCGTCAGCCGGGAGCGTTTCCTCGAAAGCCATCGGGCTGTCGTCGCTCTCGCCAACCTCCTCGTCGCTCTCCATGCCATCGCCCTCCTCAGGGAGAGGTTGGGGAGCACGCTTCAGGCTCAGGCCGATGCGTTGGCGCTCGCTGTCGATGCTGATGATCCGTAGCGTCATGCGCTGGCCCCGGTGGACGACCTCACGCGGGTGCTCGACCTTGTCCTCCGAGAGTTCGGAGATGTGGATCAGCCCCTCGATGCCAGCCTCGATGCGAGCAAAAGCACCGAAATCGGTGAGGTTCGTGACCTCGCCCTCCACCACATCGCCAACATTGTACTTGGAGCTCGCCTGGGTCCACGGATCGGACTGGAGCCGCTTCATGCTCAGGGCAATGCGCTCCTCATCGCGATCGATGCTGAGGACATAGACATCCACTTCCTGTCCCACCTCGATGACATCCTTGGGATGCTTCACCCGGTGCCAGGCCATCTCGCTGACGTGGACAAGGCCATCGGCCCCACCCAGATCGACAAAGGCCCCAAAGTTCATCAGGTTGGTGACCACACCCTTGCGCACATCGCCGGGCTGTAGTTCATCAAGCAGGCGGCTCTTGTTCTCGGCACGCCACTCCTTCATGGCGGCGCGCTCCGAGAGGATGAGGCGGCGGCGCTTCTGATTCACCTCGATGACCTTCAGTTTGAGCTTCCGCTCCATCATCTGCTCAAGGCGCTCCACGCGGCTGCCGCTGTCCGTGCGCTGCACCAGCCCCATGACCTGCGAGGCGGGCACAAAGCCACGAAGCCGACCAAAAGGAACAATGAGACCGCCCTTGTTATGGCCGGTGACCGGGGATTCAAAAATATCTCCCGTCTCCATCAGGCGCAGCGCCTCATCCCAATCCTCCTGGCTCTTTGCCATGCTGATTGAGGCGTGGATTCTGCCATCTACATCCTCAGGGTTGAGGATATAGACCGGAATCTCATCACCGACCGCAATATTAGCCAACTCGTCTGGATCCAACTTTTCCAGATCCGCCGAGGTGATGACCGCATCCAACTTCACCCCTACATCAAGGATGATCTCATTGGAATCTTTGCGAATGACAACACCCTGTCTGATTTCGCCTCGCTCGGGGCGCTGGTAATCGTACTGCTCCTGGTTCAGATACTCCCACATTAAGGAGGTATCTTTATCTTGCTGCTCTCCAACAAATTCTTTCACAGGCGTTAGCGCCAGGAGGCCCGCACTTTGCCCAATAGTAGGGGCTTTAGACGAAGCGTGGGAGGGAATGAAATGGCAAGGCAAAAGCTTTGCTATTCCAAGACCTGGCCTCTCCTTTCTTGAATTAGGGTGATAGGGTTGAATATCAAAGTAGGGGGATTTTGCCTTTCGACCGGGCTCCCCCTGGGCCACCACCGCTTGCGCGGGTAATGTGTGCCGCCTAAAGCGCCTACTGTTGGCTCGCCAAGGTTATCCTGGCTTGTCCAGCCTACCGCACTGTCTTAGACCCTCAGACTGTTTAACGGTAGACGATAGAGCGTGGGGCTGGCAAGCACCCCAAGGTATCATGACCAGGATAACGTAGCCCTCGTAGGGCTTAGGCAATGGTCAGCACGGGCTTGTCGTAACAAGCCCACGGCTTTTTAGGCCGTAGGTCGCTGACAGGCAACACTTCTCCTAGAAAACCCACCCTTTTAGAGGCCACCTTACCCCTCAGATGCCTCCGACGCTGCCTTTTTATAAATAAAGACCCGAGTTTCATGTCCCTAAATCAGACGAAACCCGAGTCCACCCACGGTCGTAAACCGACGCTACTACTCACCTATTGCGCAGATACGCGCCATAGATGGGGTAAAAGAGAAAAGTGTCTTACGAAAAGTCAGCGATGAACTGTACTTGTGTGTCCGTATGTGGTTCCCGAGGCACCTGCATGAGTGTAGGGGATACTAGAGATGGAAAATTGCTGAGCGAATTATAGGAGGGCGTTGAAATAATGTCAAAATAGTGTTGGTTTTATATTGTTGGGGCGCGACGCCGTCGCCACCAGGAAAAACCCACAAGGGCAATGATGGCGATCATGGTGAGAATGGCAACGCCGATGACGGGCGGCACCCACCAGAGGCGCTCCGAGGCCGGGGGCGGTGCCGCCGGAATGCCCTTACTTTCGCCACCTGGAACCACGGTAGCCGCGAGACTAATCGCCCCCCCACCCAGGCGGGTATCGCCGACGACAATCTGTTCCCCATTGATCACCGCATAATTGCCCGATAATCGACCCCGCAGGGTAGCGTCTGTGAGAGCCCTGCCCGCCCATTGGACCCCCTCCGGGGTGCTCCCCAGAATGGCCAGGATGGCGCGCTGTCTGTTCCAGGGTGAGGCAAGGAGTTGCAGGTAGCCCAGACTGGTTCCATCGGGCACCTCGTAGATGACCCGCATGTTGCGCTCAATGGCGAGGTCGCTGCCGGGCTCGAAGGCGGCGGGCAATTCCTCAGAGAGTTCCGTGATGAGAGGTAGGGTGCTTGGTTGCCCCACTACAATCAGGCTTCGCTCCAGCCGTAGCTCGGGGGAGAGCGCATCGCTGTACGTGGCGAGCAAGTCAGAGGGTGTACCATCGCCCCGATGGCCGAGATCAAAGGCCACGCTTGCCGCAACCTGCCAGGCCAATGGGGCCTGAGTGGGCAGCACAAAAGCGATTTGATTGAAAGAGAGTCCCAGTCTTGCCACATTGCCGTATCGGCTCATGTCCAGAATCTGGGCACGGGGGTCTCCTTCCGCAATCAAGGGGATATGAAGCAAGGACTCGGGCCGAACCGTGAGCCAGATGGTGGCAAGGCGTGGGTCCACACAGGGCTCGCTCGGCATCAGCGTCGATTGGACGGAGAGGCGATTGTTCCCCGCCCGAAGGACAGAGGGGGGCACGTAGAAGCGCATTATACCCTGCTGAGCCGTGTCGTCATTCAGCCGGACACTCCCAATGGGCTCATCATTGAGCCGTACGATGATTTCCGAGCGGGCATAGTCCAGCTTGGCAGTGTGACTGAAGCGAAGCTCAAAATATCCTTCTCCATCTACCTTCATGCCCGGCGGCATATAGAAGTTGTACTCGTTCCAGTTGAGGCCCACGCTCTGTACAGTCTCTGCCACATAGCCCATATCGCCCAGCGTGCGATCTGTCAGAACGAGCCTCGACGCATCTTCTGAGAGCTGACGCACCTCAGTGATGACCGCCAGGGAGGGCGAGGGACCCGCACGCACCACGCCAGTACTCACCGCGCCGCCGGCCTTGAGCACGGCTTCCTCCGAGGCACCGCTGACCACCAGAACCACCTTCAGAGGGTTCCAGGGGGAGAGCGCCATCTGGACCACACCATCTTCGGCGGCTCCGGCACCCTCGAACCCTTCGCCCGTCAGAGGAGCAGGAAGCTTGATCTCGCTCAGGAGGGGAAGAGCGGCACCGCGTCCTACAAAGATCAGATGCGTGTTCTCCCGCACCTCATTCGGTAGCTCGCTGATGGAGTGGAGGGTGAGCTGTAGTTTGCCACTCGTGAGCCGCCCAAAGCCAGCCGCCACACTCAGTGCTGCCTGCAACTCGCCTGCCGTCGGCTCATCTGGTACCACCAAGGTCGCCGTATCTGTCATAAAGGAGCCCTGATAGATGGGCCGGGGCAGGAACTGAAGGGCCGTTGAAGGCGAAACAATCCGATGCGGCAGGGAAAGGCGGGAGCGGGCCTGAAGAAGCACGGTTCCCTGTGGCTGAACGTTACACTGTAGACTGCTATCTAGCGCGACACGAAGCTGGTGCTGTCTATCACGCCGGGTGGAGACGAGCACCTCCGGCGGAATCGAGAGAGTGAGAGTGCGTAGCCCAGGGCGGTCAAGGCTAACACTATCAATCACCGCTCCATTGAATGAAATCTCCAGCGTTCCCGCAGAGGTGGGGCTGATAGCCGTGCCCTCTGCGATCTCCGGAAGAATGACGGAGCCGCCAAACGTGGTGTCAAGATCAAGCTGCATCTCAGCGCCCTCTGTAAGTTCCCACTCTGCGGGAAGATTAAAGAGGATCTGCACTGAATCGAAAGGGCCACGCAGGATCCGATCATTGAATCCTAATTGCTCAAGCGACAGGAATGCGTCGGGAGCCCCCTGGTTGCGCGCGTCCCTCTGAGTATCCACCGATGAAATCTGTTCGCCCCCCACCAGGGCAAGGTCGCCGGTGAGTCTGCCCCGCAGGCTCGGCGTCGTCAGGGCGTTGCCGGCCCACTGGATCCCTTCATCGGTGCTGCCAAGCACCGTCAGGATGACGCGCGCACTGCTCCAGGGGGCGCGGGCGAGTTCCAGATACCCTATACTACTACGCTCCGGTAGTCGGTAGACCACTCGCATCTTGCTCTCGCTGGCAAGATCGCTGCCCGCCTCAAAGGGAGCAGGGAGCACCGTCCCAAGCTCGGCAACCAGGGGTAGAGTGCTGGGACGGCCCACGATGATGAGGTCGCGCTGCTGGACGGTTGCCGGGAGATCCCTCCCATAAAGAGCCAGTATCTCTGCCGCGCTTCCCTCAGCACGGTTCCCAAGATCAAACGCCACCTGAGCGGCGACGGCCCAGGCCGTCGGCTCCTGGGGCGGGAGCACGAAGGCCAGGCGATCCAGCGACAGCCCCAGCGTGCGCGGGTTGCTGTAGCGCGCCAGGTCCAGGGTGCGAACAGGCGTTCCCTGGGGCTTGGCAAGCGGCAGGTGAAGAGACGATTCCGAATCAATTGTAACCCACAAATTGGCGGC
>JACCSL010000766.1 GCA_013812995.1 Ardenticatenales bacterium
CAGTCCCTGCGTCAAGCGAGGCAACTCCCGGAACATATCCATCAATTCGTCCACCCGTATCCTCCTTTCAATGAACCGCTATCTTACAACCGGGACCGTTCCCACATCAAGTCCCGCGCGGCCTCCAGGCGACGGCGGTGCTCGGGATCGTCTGTGAGATGGGCCGCGCGGTCAAACTCCGTCGCGGCATGGGGGAAAACCCCGAGCCGGGCATAGTTGAGGGCGAGGCGCTCCCGTGCAGAGGCGTAGCTGGGCAACGTGTGCGCCAACCGCTCCCAGAAGGGCATGGCCTCATCCCAGCGGCTCATCTCCTCGAATGCCTCGGCGATGGCATAGGTCAACGGGGCATCCAGGCCACCCCAGGCCACGGCTCGCTCCAGGTCACTCTTGGCCCGCTCCAGATCATCCGCATGAGCGCCGAGCAGTGGGCAGACGATCTCCACGGTTGGCGAGGTGCGATTGAAGCGCACTAGCGCCTCCAGGGCAGAGAGGGTAGGAGGCAGCGCAATAATTAGCTGGCGCACCCGATCATTGACCCACTCGTGCGGGCGAATCACGATGCCCTCTTTTTCCAGCTCCTCCTGCCACCGCTCGACCTGCTGGGGTTTGTGATGCACCGCCCAGGTCAGATAGGCCCGGTAACCGCTTGGTGCCGTCACCTCCACCATCCGATAGATCATTCCCTGATCGCTGCGCTGCGCACTGCTCGGGTCATAGCGGACGACATCATACAGCGCTCCGACGTTGCTCATCGGACTATCCAGCAACCGCGCGAGGTCCTGGCCCAGGGGCTCAGCCAGGATGACCTCCTCGCCCTGTTCCCCCACCCGAATTCCTATCCTGCTCTCACTCATAAACTCCCTCCTTCAAACTAGTGGTGTGTCAAGCGTCAATGGATGCGACCGTAAAACGTAATGCGTAAAACGTAAAACGAAAAACGACCTCCAGGACGCTTTACGTTTTATCAACCCTTCCCAACGCCCTTATCCATCATCTCATCCCTGACAGGCCGCTAGAACGGGCTCCAGCGGTTGCCCGGATCGACATAGCCATCGCACCCGACGAAGGGATGCTGCCAGTCGCCCGTGTAGGGCACCACGACCTTTTCCAAGTGCAGGTGTGGCGAACCCGAGTATCCCAGGTCGCCAAGCTCTGCAATCTGCTGCCCACGTTGCACCAGATCCGCTGGCTCCACCAACGCTACCCGGTTATGCCCGTAGGTGGTGTAGTAGCCCGCCTCCTCGTGGTAGAGGATGATGCTATAGGGACCACGCCCCACATCCGGCCCATCAAACCACAGGGGGCCAACGTGGATTACTACACCATCCTCAATGGCAAAAATGGGCGTGCCCTCCGGGGCAAACCAATCGCCACCTGTATGCCAACCACAGCTTTGATAGTTGTTAGGTACCCCATAACCGTACAGCATGGCTCCGTATGTGGGTACATGAGGCCAGGTGTGCATCTGCATCGCCAAATACCCCCCACCCAGGAGCAGCAATAGGAGGAGCGGAATGATCAGATAGCGGGATCGTGATGATTTGTAAGGCATGGAGTTATCCGCAACTTAACAAACATATAACTGCACAATCATAGCATAGACCAAAAGGAGCTACATGATGGTTGAGGATGAGAACGAGTCAGAGCTTCCACCAGGCACACAGGTCTGGGCGTACCTTGGACAATGGCCAATCGATGCCTAGTCATACCAGCTTGACTGGCCATATAGTGAGAAAGGCGGTGGGAACGAGCTTTCGTTCCCACCGCCTTTCTTAGTTTCGCCGTTTTACTCGGCGCTCCACTCCTCCTTCCAGCTCTCAAACTGCTCGATTTCAGCCTGTTGCGTCTCCATAATGGCCTCCGCCAAAGTGTTTAGCTCGGCTCTATCCGTGCGCTCGCTCACCAACGTTGCCATCTGAATGGCCGCCTGATGATGCGGGATCATGGCCTCCAGAAACGCGACATCAAACTGCTCCACCGGGACGGTGCGCAGGTTTTCCATCTCTTCGGGCATTCCCATGTCGTGATCCTCGCCCGAGGGCGCGGTGCCATGCCACTCCTGGAGCCAGCCGGTCATTTCGTCGATCTCTGTCTGCTGGGCGTCGATGATCGCCTGAGCCGCCCCCTTGATCTCCTCGCGCTGGGCGCGCTCCAGCGCGATTTCGGC